>JAEZTD010000198.1 GCA_023443705.1 Bacillota bacterium
CCCGTAGACGTCCAGAATTTCGTGGGGCGGCAGGTATACGCTGCCGCCGCCGCTCTCCATCGCGGCGTTATACCAGCCCATCGCGTCGGGCGCCGCCTGCGCTGCGGAGAAAAGATTCGATGCGGTGTCCGCCAGCGATCCGTTGCGCCCGGCGACGACAATGGAGGCGATCTCCGGACGAAGGCGCGAGAGATCGGTCAGGATCGCGCGAACCTGCTGGGTGTTCTCGTAGTATTGGGACTGGCTGCCGATGATGTCGGCGTCGTTGACCAGCATCCGAAGCACCGAGGACTGCACGTTGGAAAGCGCGGCCAGTTTCTCCATGTCGCCCAGGTAGTATTCGATGTTCCGAATGACCTGGGCAAGCATCGCGCCCGCGTCCTCCTCCGCCCGCTCCACCAGCGCCCGCTTGGTCGCCTCGCCCGCCATCAGCGCGATCAGAAAGCAGATGAGAAAAACGCCCGCAAAGACGAGCGCGGTCATCTGATTCCGAAGCAGGGTCAGCTTCTTTCTCATGGCTTCTCCTTTTGCTGCAGGCAAAATTCAACGATGGCCAACACCCGCTTTTCTGCTCCCGGGGGCCCGGGGGCCGCGGCCCCCGGATAAAGGCAGCCGGAGGTTCTTTGAGGCAGGGAGCCGCAGAAGCGGCAGCGCACGAGGCGACCATGGCGAAAAGAGGACCGAGCATGTACGGCCGCAGGCTGCATTCCTTATCGCATGCAAGTCCGGCCGTGAATCAGGGATTCACAGGACTTGCATCTGGCGGCAAAAGGTCCAAAGGAGATTTTACCGCCCTCTTTAGCGGTGTTGCGCCCTGTACTCGGTGGGCGTAAGGCCCGTGTACTTTTTGAAGCAGACGGAGAAATACTGGGGGTCCCCGTAGCCGGTCTCCGCGGCGATTTCATAGGTGCGCTTGGCGGTGTCTCGGAGAAGCGACTTCGCTTTTTCCAGCCGAAGGTTGATGAGGTAGTCAATAAATGTCACGCCCAGCTTTTTTTTGAAAAGAATGCTCAGGTAGGTGGGACTGACGAACACATGGGCCGCCGCGGCGTTCAGCGACATGTCCGCGTCGGCGTAGTGCGCGTCGATGTAGGCGCAGGCCCCTTCTATCAGCTGGTTGCCGGAGGAAAGCCGCGCTTCCTCCAGCTGACGGTGCGCGCCCAGCAGGTTTTCTGTGACGATCTCCCGGCAATCGCCCAGCGACTGCGCCGTGAGCGCCCGGCGGTAGGCCTCGTCGAGGCGCGCGGGGTCCGCTCGCCCGGCGCCCGCCATCAGCTTGAACGCGCCGTTCAAGAGGTCAATGGTCAGCACCCGGAGGTTCTCCTCCGACAGCCCGCCCGCCGCGCTCAGCTTCGCAAAGTACGCGCGGACGCCCTCCTCCATCTCCGCCCTGGAGCCCTGTTTCAACTTCTCCAGCAGCGCGCCCGCGTCGTCAAAGGGGTAAAGCCGAGCCTCGGTCAGCCGCTCGTAGGCGTCGTAGGTGTTGTAGCGCCCCAGCATCACGCGGCTTTGAAGCGCCTGACGCGCGCTTAAGTAGGAGTGGGGCAACTCGCAGAGGCGGTCCACCGGCTCCCCGATGGCCGCAGTGGTGGCCAGGTCCAACTGCTCGTAGAGCTCTGCGCGGATGGCCTCGATCAACTGCACCACAAAGGCGCGCTCCTTCTCCTTGAACACCGTTCGCGCACAGTAGATGAGCGCCGCGCCGCCCCGGCTGAGCTCGAAGGCGGCGGCGTCGGTCTTCGCTTCCGCCCGGATGATGTCGAGCGCCACATACTCCATCAGCGCCCAGTCCCGCGCCGCGCCGCTGTCGGATTCGAAGTCGATCAGGCAGACGGTGAAGGATTCGCCGGACAGCGGTAGACCCACAAAGCGCAGCATGTCCTCGATCTCCGCCTCACCCATCTCCCGCTTGAGCAGCTGGTTCAGAAATTTCTGGCGCATCAGCGGCATCGCCTGATCCAATTGCCTGCGCATCCGGTTCAACTGGTGCTCGCGCACGCGGGCGGCATCCACCTGCCGCTCGAGCCGCTTCACCGCAGCGACCAGTTCCGCCGGCGGCACCGGTTTTTGCAGATACTCCCGAACGCCCAGCTTCAGCGCCTCCTGGGCGTAGGCGAACTCGTCGTGCCCGCTCAGGATCGCCACCATCGCGCCGGGCAGCGCCTCCCGAAGCCTTGCAGACAGCTTCAGCCCGTCCATAAACGGCATGCGGATGTCGGTCAGCACGATGTCGGGCCGAAACGACAGCGCCAGCTTCAGCGCCTGCTCGCCGTCCTCCGCGCCCTTTACTTCGTAGCCCAGCCCCGCCCAGTCCACGCTGCCCAGGAGCGCCTCCCGCAACATGTCCTCATCTTCGACGATCAGCAGTTTGTACATGGCATTTCCCTCCCGGATTACATTGCCATCATATCAGATTTCCGGCCGTTTCGCAAACCACACCGATCCGGTATGACATCAAGCATTAAAAAATTCAGCATAGATGCATAGAAAAATCAACTGTATCCGGCGCGTTTAGGCCCTATAATGGTAAAGGATTCGTAATCCCAGGAGGGAGGAATGCGCTATGAGCCGGACGACGCCCTGCGACGAGGCGCTGCGCATGGAAGGTGTCTCCAAGGCTTTCCCCGGTACGCTGGCGGTGGATTCGGTAGACTTTGACGTACGCGCCGGCGAAGTACACGCGCTGGTGGGTGAAAACGGCGCGGGCAAGTCTACCTTGATGAAGCTTCTGGCCGGGTCGTTTTCGGACTACACCGGAAAGGTCTTCATCCGCGGCAACGAGGTGACGCTGCACAATCCCGCCCAGTCCAAAGCGCGCGGGGTTGGGATGATCTATCAGGAGCTCTCGCTGGCGCGGCCGATCTCCATCGCCGAAAACATGCTGGTGGGCAAGCTGCCGAAGAAGGGTCTTTTCATCGACCACGCCCAGGTAAAAAAGCGGGCTGCGGAGCTGCTCGAGCAGGTGGGGCTTTCGTACCTGGACCCGTCCATGCCGGTTTCCGACATCAGCCAGTGTGAAGCGCAGTTGGTAGAAATCGCAAAGACACTGGGCGACAGCCCGCGCATTCTGGTGATGGACGAGCCCACCTCGGCGCTTTCCAGCGAAGAGGTCAAGCGCCTGTTTTCCATCATCCACAGGCTGAAGGCCCAGGGCATCGCGATCATCTACATCTCCCACCACCTGCAGGAGGTGTTCGAAATCGCCGACCGCATCACCGTGATGCGGGACGGCAAAAAGCGCGGCACCTACCAAAAACAGGAAACCTCCCGCGCAGAGATCGTGGATCTGATGGTTGGCCGCTCGGTCAGCGAGTTCTACACCCGCAGGAACCCCGCCATCGGCGCGGAGCTGCTCCGGGTAGAACACTTCAGCCGATGGGGCTTCTTCCACGACATCAACTTCTCGGTGCGCGCAGGCGAAACGCTGGCCATCTCAGGCTTGGCGGGCGCCGGACGCACGGAACTGGCCCGCGCCATTGTGGGCGTTGATCGGTTTGACGAGGGCAAGGTTTTCCTGCGCGGAAAGGAAGTCCACTTCAAAAACATGTTCGATGCCATCTCCGCCGGTGTGGTGTACCTGACGGAGAGCCGGAAGATCGACGGCCTGGCCGTGCGCCTCACCGCGGGCGAGAACGCGATGTCCGCCAACATCCCGAGTCTTTCGAAGGGCCTCTTCTTCAACCCGTCGATGGGCGCGAAGGACGTGAAGGAACTGATGGAGGCCCTCGCCGTCTACCCAATGGAGCCGGGCCGCCCCGTCACGAACTTTTCCGGCGGCAACCAGCAGAAGATCCTGATGGCCAAGTGGCTGATGACACGGCCCTCGGTGCTGATCCTGGACGAGCCCACCCGCGGCGTGGACATCGGCGCCAAGGAGATCATCCACAAGGCGGTTGAAAACCTGGCCGCCAGCGGCAGCGCCGTGATCCTCATCACCAGCGACCTGCCGGAGATGGTGGGCCTGAGCGACCGCGCGGTGGTGCTGCGAAACGGCCACCTGATCGGCGAGATCGAGCGGGAAGAAATCAGCGAAAGCACGCTGCTGCTGGCCGCGAACGGGGAGGGAAAGCATGTCCATTAACAGTGGGGCAATGCCCGCGGACGGCCGCAGGCGCAGCGTCAACCGGCTGACCCTCGTCGTTAACCGCCTGGGCGTCTATGTGATTGTTCTCCTATTGGCGCTTCTCGGCATCCTGCTGGCGCCGGGCAAATTCCTGACCGCCCGCAACCTGATGGCGGTGGTGCAGGCGGTGTCCCTTCTGGGCATCACCTCGGTGGGCATGAGCTTCGTGGTGTTCAGCGCCAACTTCTCCGACATGTCCGCGCCGATGACCATCGCCTTCTCCGGCATGATCTCGGTCACCTGCATCGGCCTGGGCTTCTGGCCGAGCCTGATTCTGGGAACCATCGCGGGCACGCTCTTGGGCATTGTCAACGGCCTCGTGATCGGCAAGCTCCGTGCGCACCCGGTCATCTGGTCAATGGCCTTCAACTTCGTGATCTCCGGCATCGTGCGCTGGCTCTACGGCGGCAACCAGATCTATCCTGACGTGATCGCCGGTGACAGCCCCGCGGTGGAGGCGTTCTTCGCGCTGTCCCGCTCCGACATCTTCGGCATTCCGGTGATGGTCGTGGTAATGGCGGCGATGTTCATCCTGGGCCAGTGGGTGCTGACCCGCACCGCCTTCGGCAACCAATTGAAGGTAGTGGGCTCCAACTACGAAGCGGCGCGGCTCTCGGGCATCAACATCGTAAAGGTCATCGTCATCGTGTTCTTAATCTCGTCCTTCTGCGCTTCGGTCACGGGGCTTTTCCTGGCCTCGATCTCGAAGACCGGCGCCTACTACAACGGCGAGGGCTACGACTTCCGCGCGATGACGGCCGTGCTCCTGGGCGGCATGACGCTGGCGGGCGGCAAGGGCGACCTCGTCGGCACCTTCGGCGGCGTTCTGACGATGGGCCTGCTCTCCAACATCATGAACCTGGTGGGCGTCTCCACCTTCCAGCAATACCTGGTGCTGGGCGTGATGTTCCTCGTCATCGTGTGGATCAACACGACTTCCGACAGAAAGCTGGGGCGAAGCTGATGGCCGGACAAAAGCGCAAATCCCTTCCCAAGCGGATCAACGAAAACCGCGCGTACCTGCTGGTAATGCTGATGCTGGTGCTCGGCATCTTCGCGAAGAACTTCTTCACGCTCTACAACATGAAGTCGATCCTCGATTCCACGATTCTGTATTCGCTGATCGGCATTGGCTTTACGATCTGCATGATCTCCGGGCACATGGACCTTTCGGTCGGGTACATGGCGAACCTGGGCGCAGTCCTGGTGATGGGCATCCACACGCTGCAGAAGATGCCCTGGACGGCGGCGCTGCCGGTGGCGCTCGCGGCGGGCACGCTGTTCGGCACGCTGAACGGCCTTCTCGTCACCAAGGGCAAGATCCACTCATTCATCGTGACGCTGGGCATGCAGTTTGTCCTAAAAGGCATCATGTCCATCTACTGCAACGGCGCGGAGATCGGCGACAAGGGCGATTACGCCTTCGCGGACTTCCTGAACAGGTTTCTGCAGCCCCTGCCGCTGACGCCCAAGGTCATCATCGCGCTGACGGTGGTGATCGCGCTGGCGGTGATCCTGAAGAACACCCGCTTCGGCCGCAACGTCTACATCGTGGGCGGCAACCTGGAGACCGCCTGGCTGGGCGGCGTCAATGCCACCGCCACCACGGTTGGGGTGTTCGCGATCTCCGGCTTCGTGTCGGCGCTGGGCGGCGCGCTGTTCGCCATCGCCCAGTCCTCCGCCGCGCCCAACATGGGCGAGAAAGGCATCTCCCCGCTGATGGTGGCGCTGGCCGCGACGATCATCGGCGGTACCTCGACGGACGGTGGCCGCGGCAGCGTCTGGAAGACCTTCGTCGCGGTCACGGGCCTCATGGCGATGTTCAACGTACTGACGGCGCTGGTCGGAAAGTACGAGATCCAGATCCTCTCGAACGGCCTGGTGCTGGCGGCGGTGGTGCTTTACGAGACCATCACCAACTTCTACGCCAAGCGAAAGATCGGCATCCGCGCCCAGCTGGTACTTGAACGGGAGCGCATGGTGGCCGATATAAAGTAAGAAGGGTTTCCCCGCAAGGGTGAAAAATATCAGTGGAGGGAATGCAATGAAGAAAATCCTGTTACTGGCTCTGGCGCTTCTGATGGCACTCGCCCCGGTCTCGATGGCTGCCGTCGAGCTCCCCGACCCCACGAGCGTACTGTCCACGGACGGACAGGTCCTCATGCCCGCGCTGACCGTGAAGGAATTCCCCGCCCGGCCCGAAGACCCGTCCATGCTGCCGGAAGACGACGCCGGCCGCTACTATGACATGGAGTACGCCGGCTGGGACGCCAACGACAAGGTCAACATTCCCGCCTCCCCCGCCGACGGCCCGAGCGGCAAGAAGGTCATCCTGATCGTCCATGGCGATCACCCCTGGACCACCGCTTACATCAACGGCGCCAAGAAGGCCTGCGAGTTCTTCGGCATGGAGCTTGAGGCCTGGAGCCCGAACTGGGACGTCAACGTGCAGAACCAGCTGATCGACCAGGCCATCAACGCCCGTCCGGACGCCATCGGCCTGATTCCGCTGAATGCCGAATCCGCCGTGCAGCAGTTCCGCAAGATCAACGAAGCGGGCATCCCCGTGTTCGGCACCAACACGCTGCCCACCTCCGACGCCATGAAGTACATGGTTTCCTGGACCGGTCCCGACGACTGGGGCCAGATGCGCCTCCTGGCCGGCAAGCTGGCCGAAGCGCTGGGCAACAAGGGCGGCGTCTGCTACGTGACCCACAACGCCGGCACCTCGCCCTACTTCGCCCGCACCTACGGCCCGATCACCGAGTTCAAGAAGATCGCGCCGGAAATCAAGACCCTCGACATCCAGACCCCCGGCTTTGACGCCGTGCAGTGCAAGCAGGTTGTGTCCGACTGGATCACCCGCTTCGGCGACGATCTGAAGGCCATCTTCCTGGCGGACGACTCCGCCCAGGCCATCGGCACCATCGACGCCATCAAGGAAGCTGGCCGCAGCGACATCCTGGTGGTGGCCGCGGGCAACTCCAAGCAGGGCATGGACCTCGTTAAGTCCGGCGACCTGCTCGCCATCAACTACCAGACCGCCGAGGGCGATGGCGCCGCCGTGTGCTACTCGATGGCCAAGTGGTTCGCCGGTGAAGAGGTCCCCGCCATCGGCTACCTGGCGCAGGACATCATCACCAAGGACAACGTGGACGGGTTCTACCCGCCGCAGTGGTAAACTAGCAACTGAAATCCGCAAGCGGCTTTCAGTCGCGGCAAGTACGCATCCGGTTTCCTGAAATCCTTCAGGATTTCCGGGCGGAAACCGGAATGGGAATGCTTTCCCCGTCGGCCGGGCAAGCTCGGCCTTTGGGGGAAAGCCAATTCCGCCGTGCATGCCGCCGGAATTGATGAAACGTAGAGAGGGCTTCGGCCCTCTCTACGCGCTTCCGCGGAAGAACGATCGACCCTCAAGGAGGACTTATGGGAAAGGTTCAGAGATTTGGATCGGTGATCGGGCTGAAGCCGGAAAAACTGGAGTACTACAAGGCGCTCCACGCCGCACCGTGGCCGGAAATCAACCAGATGATCAAGGCGTGCAACATCCAGAATTACTCGATCTACTACAAGGACGGCCTTCTGTTCAGCTATTACGAGTACGTGGGCGACGACTACGAGGCGGACATGGCCAAAATGGCCGCCGACCCCAGGACCAAGGAATGGTGGGACGAGTGCAAGCCCTGCCAGCAGCCGCTTGAAACCCGCGCACCCGGCGAGTGGTGGGCCGATATGCCGGAATTCTACCACCTGGACTAGCCGCGCGGCACTTTTACCTCCCCGGAGTTCCCAAAGCATGCCAATGATCGAAGCCCTCGCCTCGTGCGGGGGCTTCACGCATCATACGGCTCTGTGGCTTTGGGGTTGGTAACAGAAAAAATCTGACTTTTGAATTCTTACACCAAGTAAAAACATTAATTATTCCAAAGAGGCGAGAGATTTTCGATGCGAGGCTAGGAGCCGAACCGAGGCGACTCTTCGAGATACGCCTTCGGCGTGAAATGCAGCGCTACGCACCGCGGAGAGCGACAACGCCTCGCGCGAAAAGATCCGTCTCGACGAATTATTCATGTTTGGGATTGGTATTAGCCAGACCATGGGCAAAGTCTCCGTAGGGTTTCAATCGTTCCCGGCGGCGTGTACGCCGTAAGCGGGATAGCGCCACCAATACGCATATTGATGGTCTGAACCGCCATGCGGGCGGTGGTGGCTGTGCTGCCGTTGGTGTACACAAAACTGCCGGTAGAGCCGACGCGGCGGATGGTGTAGTAAACATTCACCACATAGCCTGCGGGGTTACTGTACGTCGCACCCAGGTTCACAATCGCGCGGGTGTTCGCGTCAAAATCCGCACTGGTTGTACCCGGCGTACCGGTCACCGTGACGAGGGTCGGCTTCACGCCCGTGATCGTAACGGCCTGCGTGACGGTGGCGGATTCGTAATTCGTGGTGGCCGCCACCGTCGCCCGCACGGTCGCGCTGCCGGCCTGGCCGAGGGTCAGCGTGCTGCCGCTGACGAAAGTGTTGGTCGTACCGCTGACCAGCGCATAGCTGACTGTGCCGGGACTCGAAGTGCCGGCGTTCAACGCGATGGTCGTCGCGGATTCGCGGGAGTTGACGCTGGTGAAGGCAATGGCGGGCATCGCCTTGCCGATGTCAAAGGTTCTGCTCACGGAGCCCGTGTAGTTGCCCTTGCCGGTGATTGTAACGGACGCCGTGCCTGCGGCTGTATTGTTCTCGTAGGCAATGTCGAAGTCCACGCCCTCGGTGAGCTGAGCATTCCGGCCGTCATCGGTCACCGCAGGGACAGGGGTGAACGCGCTGCCGGAATAGATCACACTTGCGATAGCTGCCACGTTGATGTCCGAAGCACTCATTGCCTTGGGGAGAATCTAGAACGTCTTATCGACGCTGCCGGTGTAGTTGCCCTTGCCGATGATGCTGACGGTGGCCATACCGGCGGCAGTGTTGGCTGCGTAGGCGTACTCAAAATCCACGCCCTCCAGCAGGTCCGCGCCCCGGTCGTTGTCCGCCACGACCGGCTCGGGCGTAAAGGCGGTGCCGGAGTAGGTCTCGTTCTCCACCGCCGCGATGGAGACAAAACGAGTCCGCCAGCGCCTTCGGGCTGATGCTCCAGGGGCTCTGGATCGGGTTGGAGTCGGAATTCGCCCAGCGGTAGTTTACGGAATCCAGCAAGGTGACCGTTGCGCTGTAGTCGCCCACGTCCACGCCGGTGTTTTCGGTGATGGCGTAGAACGGATTTTCTCCGATGGCGGTCTGCTGCTGTACGCCGGTGTAGACGAGGCTGGTTGCCGCGCCGGGCTCCGGCACCTGCCGCTTCAGGATCGTCGCGGTCACCTTGCTGAAGGTGATTGCGTAGTTGTCGGCCTTTGAACCGGCGAGGCTGATCTTTTTCAGCGTCACGGGCTTGTCGGTTCCGACGAAGGGATCGGCCAGCGCGCCGGTTGCCCCCTGGGTAGAAAGCCGCACATCGTCGCCGGGAATCGCCCCGGCTAGCTTGATGTCCGCCAGCTCAACCGCGAGGTTCTTTTCGATATACTCATGGGGCACCGCTTTTGCGGAAGCCGTCACGGCCCGGGCGATGATGGCCGCGTTGGTCGCGACGAGGTCGGCGGGGGGAGATGTATTTGTCGGCGTTCCTGCCATACAGGTGGAAACTAATGTACATCGTCTTGCCGGTTCCAACCTTTGTGTCGGCGTAGAAGGCCTTCACGCCCAGCTTCACATCGTCGCCGGAAGCGACATTGCCGAGGGCGCCAGGCTGCAGGTACGCGTTGGTGGTCGCGTCATACACCTTGGTAAGCGCCGCGGCAGAGAAGTCCGAGACCGTCAGCTGAATGCGCTGGGTATCCTTCTTGTCCACCAGCACCAGGAACTTCTTGATTCCGGGCAAGTAGGTTACCGCGTCGGTGCTCTCCTTTGTCGTGGTGATGGTGATTGCCGACATGCCCTCCGCCCTGGCGCTGATCGTGAAGCTGCCGTCGCCTGCGGCGGAAACGTTGGCAACGCTTTCATTACTGGAAACCATGGTGATGACGGCATCCTTTTCGGCCTTCACCCCGATGATCGTCGCCACATCGCCCACAAACATCGATTTGTTCGAAACATTGCCAGCGTCAAGTGCTACGGTTCTGGAATCCACTTCGGTCTGCGCCGGGGCGAGACCCTTAATGATTTCCGCGGTGTCGTCGTTTTTGTAGACGCAGAAGGCTTACTTCGCGTCACGGTAGCCGTCCAGCGTCGCTGTGACGCTGATGACAGCCTTGCCGTCGCCCTTGCGCTCAAGGCGGAGTAGGTTCCCGCTGACGGTGTCCGCCACCACACCGGAATCGGAGCTCTTGACGGAGACGTCCGCACCCACCTCGTAGCCCATCAGGTCCACAACCCGAAGGGGGATCTCCGTGGTTCCGGTCAGGGAGAGGTTCCCCACGGGCTCGATTGACATGACGAGCTTCTCGTCGTCGATATACCCGATCTGATCGTTTCCGCCAGAAGAGACCGTGGTACGGATTCCGTCCTCGCGGGTGATCGTGGCGTCGATATTTACCGACGCGCCGGGCGCCGTGGCGACCTCGTTGACGAAGCCCTGTCCGCCGATCATCAGGTTGCCCTCAAGCGATACGTTCCGAACGACGCCACCGGTGGCGATGTTCAGTACCGCCGCTTCCTCGGCGGCGTCCGTGAAGTTCGCAGACCCGGTCGAAGCGTTTTCCAGAACGTCCA
>JAEZTD010000199.1 GCA_023443705.1 Bacillota bacterium
CGAGCTTATAGATGCCCTCGAACTCGTCTTGCTCCGTCTTGGCCGTACCGGTCATGCCGGAGAGCTTTTTGTACATGCGGAAGTAATTCTGGAAGGTGATGGTGGCGAGGGTCTTGCTCTCCCGCTCTACCTTCACGTGCTCCTTGGCCTCGATGGCCTGATGGAGGCCGTCCGAGTAGCGCCGCCCGGTCATCAGCCGCCCGGTGAACTCGTCCACGATGACCACCTGGCCGTCCTTGACCACGTAGTCGACGTCCCGCTTCATCATGGTGTTGGCCTTCAGCGCCTGCAGGATGTGGTGGTGCAGCTCGGTATGGGCGGTATCGGTCAGGTTCTCAACCGCGAAGGCCTGCTCCGCCTTGCGGACGCCCTCCTCGGTCAGGACAACCGTCTTCTGCTTTTCGTCCCGGTTGTAGTCTTCCTCAGCCCTCAGCCGCTGCACAAAGCGGTCCGCCCGGGCGTACATCTCGGTGGACTTTTCGCCCTGGCCGGAGATGATGAGCGGAGTTCTGGCCTCGTCGATCAGGATGGAGTCCACCTCGTCGACGATGGCAAAGTTCAGGCCCCGCTGCACCATGCGCTCCTTATAGGTGGCCATGTTGTCGCGCAGGTAGTCAAAACCCAGCTCGTTGTTGGTGGCGTAGGTGATGTCCGCGGCGTAGGCGATTTTGCGCGCCTCGCTCGTCATGTCGTGTTCGATCAGCCCCACCGTCATCCCGAGGAAGCGGTAGACCTTGCCCATCCACTCGGAGTGGAAGCGGGCCAAGTAGTCGTTGACGGTGACCACGTGCACGCCCTCGCCGGTGAGCGCGTTGAGGTAGGCGGGCAGCGCGGCGGTCAGCGTCTTGCCCTCGCCGGTTCGCATCTCCGCGATGCGGCCCTGATGCAGTATGATCGCGCCGATCAACTGTACTCGAAACGGCCGCTGGTTAAGCGTCCGAACCGCCGCCTCGCGCACGACGGCATAGGCCTCGGGCAAGAGGCCGTCCAGCGTTTCGCCCTTTGCAAGGCGTTCGCGGAAGGCCGCGGTCTGGCCGCGGAGTTCTTCGTCCGTCATGGCCTTGAACTTGGGCTCCAGCTGATCGATCTTCTCCGCCAGCGGCGCGACCTTGCGGATCTCCGCCTCGTTGGAACCCCTGAGCAGATTCTTCAAAAAGTCAAGCATATCTTATTTATCCTCCGGGTTTGGGTCTCCCCCATCGCGCCATTATAGCACGGATGCGGTTAAGGGTCAAACAGCGCCGCGCGCCCGCTCCGGCATGCGCTCCACGACCCGGCCGCGCCGCTCTCGGAGCAGCGCGATCAGTTCTTCCATCGTGCGCGCAGGACGGTCCAGCCGCACCGCGCCGTACATGACGCGGGACACGTCGTGGGCGTCGGAGCCTGCCAGCTCGATCAGCCCCGTCTTTCGGGCGAGGGCGAGTGCCTTTTTGTTCCAGGCCGGGTCGTCGTTTCCGGCGTTGTAGACCTCAATGGCGTCGATTTCGCCCGTCAAGGGCGTAAAGCTGGGAATGTAGTAGGCCTCGCGGAAGGGGTGCGCGTGGCTTACAAAGCCCCCCGCGGACCTGACTGCCCGGAGGTATTCCCGGGGCGGCAGGCGGTCTATGTCCGGGTTTTTAAGAAGGAACTCCTCTCCCAGTCCGTAGGTCAGGTATTCCGGGCCGGAGGTGTAGGTTTCCCACCCGAAGAGTACGTTTAGGCCGATCTTGTCGCCCTCCGCCTTCGCGGCCCGATAGCCCTTCATCAGGGCCTCCACCTTTTGCGGCCAGGTCATGCCGGGACTCACGCGGATGTTGGCGTTCATGAAGTGGTCGGTGACGACCAGTAGATCGTATCCCGCCTTTTTGCAGGCACGGGCCATGTTCTCAGCGGAGTCCTCGCCGCAGCGGCTGGTGTCGGCTGTGTGCAAATGCATTTGAACGTAGAAATCCATTTTTTCTCCTTCAGGATGGTGCGTGATGCGCCGGGGGGTGACCGGCGAGGGGTCGGGTTTCCGCGCGTTTTCCCGCGCCCGTGAGCGCTGTTTTTTACCGGGTCTCGTCCGGCAGGTGGAGCAGGTTTCCGAGGAACAGGTTGCTCTCCTCCGGCTCGAAATCGATCAGGCCGCTGGAGTCGAAGAAGGTCATTTCTCCAAAGTAGACGCGCCCGTCCAGCAGGTAGAAATCGGCGCGCAGGTAGATGAACCCCTGCGAAAGCCGCCCGGCCAGGTCCAGCATCTCGCCGAACGGGGACATGTCCATTCTCTCCGGCCCGGCGTTCGGAAAACCGCATTTCCGGAAGGGGAGCAGGCGGCCTTCCATGTCGTAGAAGTCGATCGCATGCCCGCCCGAGGCGGTCTTTGAGTGAACCTGCAGGATTCGGGGCGTGCCGTCAAAGCACATGACCTTGTAATCGGGCGGCGGGTTGTCCGAACTGCCCAAAAATTCCTCCACGATCACCCGAGGCCGGTCAATCATCTGGTAAGGCCATTCCCGACCGAGCCAGTACCAGCTCTTTCTGAGCCAGCGCTCGAGTTTCCTGACCGCCTCCTGGCGGTCAAAGGTCGCTTTGTCCCGGCAGATCAGGCTGCAGTGGGAGCCGTGGGTGCACTTGACGACGAAGCGTGCCGGCAGCGCGTCCCAGTCGATCTGGGCAGGCGAATCAAAAACGCCGAGGAGCGGGACGAGATACTTAGCACCCAGCGTCTTTTCAACGTGCGCCCGAACGGCGTACTTGTCGGCGTAGACGCCGTAGGTGGGGTTTTTGTCGTGGAGCTTGAGCCACTGCAGCTTCTCGTTGAACGAGGCCGGATGCTTCAAATCCAGCTTCTTGCCCAGTTCGCTCCGGTAGAGCAGCTTCAGATAGAGCGGGTCGGGCAAGAAGCCCAGATAGCCCCGCGCGCCCAGCCGCCGCATCAGGCGCAGTCTCATGCGCATCCTCCTCCCTACGCCAACGCGAATGCATTTACGCCCAAAGCGTACGGGATGTTTCGCCTTGGCATCACACAAGTATCAGCGGCACCAGCATCTCGGCGTCGGTGAGCCCTGCGTGGTGGCCGATCATCCGGCCGTGGGACACCGCGCCCTCCGGCCGGTAGTAGATGGCCTTGTCGCCGGTGGCGATGGCCAAGTAGTCGCCGATGAAATCGTCCGACTTCGGGTGCAGCGCGCCGGGCCCGAAAATCTGCCGCGCCAGCGCTTCCTCCCGGGGCATCAGGAGGAAATCCTCCCCCAGCGCGTCCCGGAAAGCGCGCTCAAACGCCGCTTCGCGGCCGCGCTTGACGAACAGCGAAACCGCGCGGGTCTCGACGGACGGCGGCATCACGAGGTACTGCATCAGGTCCGGCCGTTCGTTCAGCCACACAACCTCCGTCACGTCCGTCAGCCCGTGGTCGGCGGTAATGATGAGGGTGGTGTCACGGAGCCTCGCATTAAGCGCCTCCGCCCAGTCGTTCAGCTGCTTGACGGCGCGGGCGGCGCGCTCGCACCGGGCGCCTTGCTCGTGCATCACGGTGTCCGGGTCGGGCCAGTAGACGAGCGTAAAAGCCTCCATCCCGTCCCGGCTTCGGATCGCGAGGGCGGCCTCGTCCAGCGTGCGGGCGAGGCGCAGATCGTCCATCCCGGTCAGTCCGGGTTCGAAGGGAAACACCGCGCGGGTCATGACGCGCCCGCCGGTCGCCCGGCGGATTCGGTGAAACACGCTTTCAAAGGGCATCAGCGCCTTCGCGGGCGAAGACAGAAGCTTCTCCTGCGAATAGCTGTCGCGGTCGAGGAAGGTATCCACCAGCCGCGCGTACTCTTTGAAGTACAGGCTCCAGCCCAGCCAGCCGTGCTCCGCCGGCGAGAGCGCGGTATACAAACTGTTCGTCGCGGCGGTGGTGGTGGACGGAAACACGCTGGTCAACGTAACGGCCTTCCGGCGGCGCAAGAAAGCGCCCTCCGGCAAAAGCGTCAGCGCGTCCTCCCCCATGCCGTCCAGAATGACGAGCGCCACGTGGGATTTACGGGCAAGCCCCGCGACCTCAGGCAGCGGCGCGTGGGGCGGTTCGGCGCCGAACAGTTTTAATACGCCGCAGGCGACGTTCAGGATGCTTCGGTTGTAATCCGGAAAAGTCACGCCTCCAGCCGAGCGATCGACTGCCGCAGGCGGCGAAGCGTCTCGTCCCGGCCCAGAAGGTAGGCGATCTCAATCGCGCCGCCCGGCGTGGACGCCTGGCCGGAGATGGCCACGCGCAGCGGCCACAGCACCTGGCCGTTCTTCATGCCGCTCTCTGCGATGGCGGCCATGAGCGTATCGTGCAGCGCGGCCTCGGTCCATTCGGAGACGCCCTCGACCACCGGCAGCATCTCCTTCAGCGCGGTCAGCGCCACGGCGGCGTCGCACTTCATCTTCTTGTGGGCGTAGAGCTCGGGGGAAAACTCCGGCATCTCCGCGAGGAAGCCGACCATGCCGGGGATGTCCGAAAGCACGTCGGTGCGGCCGTGCAGAAGCTCAGAAATCCTGTGGAAGTCAAACTTCTCCGGGGCAAGCGCCTTTTCAAGCCACGGCGCGGCCAGTTTTTCAAATTCCTCCGCCGGAAGCTTGCGCATGTACTCTGCGTTGAACCAGCGCAGCTTCACGGTGTCGAAGATCGACGGGGCCTTGTTCAGCCCCTCCAGGTCGAACTTCTCCTTGAGTTCATCCAGCGTGAAGAACTCCTGCTCGCTCCGGGGGCTCCAGCCGAGCAGCGCGATGAAGTTGATGACGGCCTCCTTCAGGTACCCCTGATCGAGAAGGTCCTCGAAGGACGGGTCGCCGTAGCGCTTGGAGAGCTTGCGGGTGGCGTCCCGCATGACCACCGGCAGGTGCACATAGGTGGGCGGCGTCCAGCCGAACGCCTCGTACAGGAGGTTGTATTTGGGCGCGCTGGACAGGTATTCGGTGCCGCGCATCACGTGGGTGATGCCCATCAGATGGTCGTCCACGACGTTTGCGAAGTTGTAGGTGGGCAGGCCGTCGGCCTTGATGAGCACATTGTCGTCAAGGGTCGAGCAGGCGACGGAAACGTGGCCGTAGAGCGCGTCGTCAAAACTTGCCTCTCCCTCGAGCGGCACGTTCTGGCGGATTACGTGGGGCTCGCCCGCCGCGACGCGGCGCTCGACCTCGTCC
>JAEZTD010000284.1 GCA_023443705.1 Bacillota bacterium
TGGTGAGCAGCGAGCTGCTCACCAATCCCGATCCAATAATCTCCCGATGCGCCCCCTCCGCTGGCATTCCCCTAAGGATTTCCTCGCTTCCTTCTCTGTCCAACATGTTTGACAATCCTACAAACAGCTAATGGGTTAAATAATTATTGCTTTCCAACCACTTATCCACCGTGCAGGCGCAGCCTTTGTGGAGTGGGGGAGTGAGCGCCGTGACCGGTTGGTCGTTCAGCAGCAGGCACGTCTTACAGCCCCTGTGGCCAACGACCAGATCGCACGCCGTATTATTCCGCACCAGCGCGCATACCTTGCCAGCGTAGTGCGTCAGGCTGTCCATCCGGACGCCGTACGCCGTACCGCGCGCGTGCACGATCTTTGCCGCGGACGCCACCATCGTGACGTGGGTGATTTTGTTGGCTCATCCGGTCTTCATCGTGTTCAGGAACTGCAGGTCGCCCGGCTGCCGTGCCTTGGAGATCACGGACGAGCCGCCAAACTTCTTCCCAATAACGGCGTAGTTCTCCGGCCAGAGCAGCTCAAAATCATCGTCATAGACTTCGTTACAGGATATCGGGACCTTGCCGCCGTACTTCCACGCCTTGCCCTGGGCGCTGTACGCGCGGGCAACGAGCGACGAGCAGTCAAAAATTCTCTCCTGGGTGCGTTTCGCCTGGCTGTATTTGCAGCCGATCTTGGAGACCGCCCAGTCCCGGGCGGCCTTTGAGGTTTCTGTGTGGGTCATGTGTGCTGCCTTCCTGCCCCAAAAGGGCGAAAAAATCCGCCTCCGTGGCGGTTGGGGATCTCATTATCCGATTTTCTGAATGCTGGCCCATGTCTCGTCGGAGAGAAGCGTCTTGTTTGCGTCCAGCATACAAAGCCATGGCCAGATTTTGTCTCCGGCATTCGCCGGGAAGTCATAGGTCATGTTGCCGGAAAGGTTTCCCGCCGAGGTGTTCAGCCGGCTCACATACTGCGACGTTCCTTCAATCTGCTGGCCGATCATGGTGTCTCGCAGCGTGTAGTTCGCAGATGGCGGTGTCCGGGTATTTGGGAGCCGCGCGATTCCGATGTGCCCGTCCGATGTGTTGGTGGACGCCCTGAACGCCAGGATCACTCGGTAGATGTCGTCCATCGGAATGACCCAGCCGATCCTTCGCGTTGCGCCCGATCCGCCCAGAAGAGTACTCGTCCACTCGCTTCATGCGCAGCTTGATGGACCTAATGTGCCGGGTGGGAATGATCGCGCGGAAGTCCACGCGCCCGTATTAGGTGGACGTTCCAGACCTACCGACCTTTAGGGCTTCCGTTGAGCTGGCAAAGCCGGAATTCCCCCAGCGCGGGCCGTCCTTCGGATAGATCGTTATTGTCGGCATATTACACCCTCCTGCAGGTCAGATTGCTTGTCGAAGCCTGATACTCAAGGACCATCTCGCCCAAGCAGAGCCGCGGCGACTGCGCGGACTGGCCGATCTGCAGGTAGGACGCGGTGATCGTCTGGAGTAGGCCAAAAACCGCGACCACGACCGAATCCGCGCCCAGCCCCGCGAGGAACTCCAGCTGCTGGGTCCCGAGCCGCGCGGAGGACTTGCCAGACAGGCTTGTGAAGGTCAGGCCATCCGCGCCGAAATCCATCGCCTTCTCCAGGTTCCCGATCAGGTCCTGCTTCTCCTGGCTGGCCAGATCCCCCAGCACGCCGGCGTTCAGCATGACGCTCTGAAAAGTGTTATTCTCGAGGGTCCCCTGCATCAGCGCGTCGAGCATGCCTGCGGTGGAAGGCAAGGAGATCAAGTGCTGCAAGAACATCGAATTGCCGGATGACTCAAGAAGCTGGAGTATCAGGACTTCAAATTTGACGTACCACTGAGCGGCGCAATCGATCATGTTCGAGCCGGGCGTACTGCCAGAGGAATTCTCCCAGACAAGGGAGCGGAGAACGTTGAAGCCTTTGGCACAAGAAGAGACGCAGGAGATGACGGTACTATACAGCCTTGGATATCTCTACCCTCTGGCCGATTCTGATGAAAAGCACCACCGCAAGGAGGATTAGCGGGAGTCCGCCAACGAGACCTGTGATCGCCGGACCGAGCAGCGGGTTGTAGCCAGTTTTTGAGAAGAATACGGCCAGCGCCGCGCCTGCGTTTACCGTGGAGTGGATCATCGCAGCGGGGATTGCGCTGTTCAGTTTGATCGAGGCGTAGCCCTCAATGATGCCCAGCGACACGCAGAACACGACCATCTGAAGAATGCCCAGGTACGGATAGCCCACATAGGCAGTGCCGTAGTTGTGGCCCATCACGATCACCGGCAGGTGCCAGAAGCCCCAGATGATTCCGGTGATGATCAGCGCCGCTCGGTCTGAGAACAGTTCTCGGAGTTTCGGCATCAAATAGCCACGCCAGCCCAGTTCCTCACCCAGCGTCGGGATGATGTTGATCACTGGACCGACGGTTACGACCATCAAAGCCGAGAGCAGCGCGGCGGTCTCCGGCGCGACGGGGTTGGTCGCAGACGCGGTCGCCTGACTCAGCATGGGTAGCGATGGATCGAACTCGCCGGGGAAGATCAGATAGTACACGGCGCCGCTCAGGAAGATCAGCGCTGTTGGCCAGAAATACAGTGCGAGGTAGGCCTTCCCATGTCCCTTGAAATTTGGATGCAGCGACATGCTATGGAAGCCCTCGCGGGTGATCAGTCGGGTCAGGATGTTCGCAAGAGTTGGCATAAACATGCCTGCCGCGATGACGAGCGTCGCCGTCAAGTCTGCGCCGTAGGTCATGCCACTCAGCGGGACGATCAGGAACACCATCCAGCCCAGCGCCATTGCGAGCAACGTGAAGATCAAAACGCGTTTTGGGGTAAGGGATTTTTCGGATTTCATTTTGAGTCATCCTTTCTTAAGGTCACCGAGCGTTGTCTTGCAGCCGGGCTGCCAAGCTTTTGAACACCACGTCGTCACCCAGCTCGGAGAACGCCGGGTTTTGGATCACCGCGTCCGCCATGCTGCGGCGTATCATCTTTTCGTCCCTGGGAAGTCCGGTGCCCAGGTCCAGCCCCTCCAGCCATTTGTCCAGTCGGTCGAAGAACGCATCGCCCTTCAGCCGGAGCGGGTAGATGTCCCCGGTGACGACGTCCGCGTATCGGCGGAGCATTTCGACCGCCTGATCCCGCCGTCCCTGCTGGATGTACCCTTGCGCAGCTGTCAGGTGCAGTCCCACCAAGACCGCCGGGTGCAGACGCTTCATGTCGAACGCTTCCGAAACGGCGAGCGCACGATGGAGCGCCTCGTCAAAGCGCGCTGGGTCATCCGTGAACATGGACAGGTAGGCCGGAAGGTGGTTAAAAAGCAGCACGACGTCCTGGTAAATCGCAGCCTGCAGCACCGTCTTAGCCTTGTCGGGTTGCCCCTTAATCCGAAGAGCCGGAGCGATCAACACCTCCGGCGATAGTACCGGAATGGCATCCTCGCCCAGAAGGTCCAGTACGCTACTTGCATCCCCTTCAGAAAGGCAACACAGCGCCTCCATGAACAGAGCCTGCCCGGCGAGCTGCGCGTCTCCGCTCTTCGCCCGGACGCGTTCAAATAGCTCTTTCGCCTCTTTGATCAGCCCTAGCTGTGCGGCCCGGTCGCCGGCGAGTTCCGCGTGGTTGACCATGAGAACGCCCATTTGGTAAAGAAGCGGAAAGCACGCGAAGTACTTTTTGCTCTGTTGGCGGCAGCGCCCGATCACGGTTTTGAACGGATTTGTCGTGAAATCCTCCGACAGGCTCAAGTACAGTTTCCGGATGTCTTCCTTGGATAGTTGCGGTTTATAGTCCATCAGGTCGTCGATCGTGATGCCAAAGTACGCCGCGAGCAGGGGAAGGAACGTGACATCCGGATAGCTCTGTCCGGTTTCCCACTTGGAGACGGATGCCTTGGATACGCCGATGTAGTTTGCCAGTTCGTCCTGCGTCACGCCCTTTTCCTTGCGCTTTGCAACCAGCACGCGCGCGATATTGATTTCCCGCATTTCTCTCACCCCCACGGATATTCTAAGCGTTTAGGCGCGGGGATGCAATGGATTGGTAGTTGAATCCGAGTGATTAAATCAACCTGCGCGATACATCTTGCGCATTGGATAGCGGTGGATATGGACATGAGGATTATGCCTTACCCCTCCCCAACAACCTTTTCCTAAGAAATGGAGTCATGGTACCATACTCTTTTATTCGCAACTTGCTCAACCGCGCCTCACCACAGCGTTTCGTTGACCCGCCTATCGGCCCATGCTTGGTCTTTGAGGGCCTTCATAGTGATTAGATTGACTTGAAAGCCTAAATTTCTCCTGATTCTCAGGCCGGCGAAGGAAAAAATGCATCGTATGCGGCGGCTCGCTGCAGTGATAAACAGGAGTTTGGCGAGGGATGATTTGTGGATTATGTAATGGAGTTCGATGACGCAATCAGGGAAGTTTCTTGTGTATTGAGAAAGCCCGCAGATAAAGGAAAATATCGAATAGTTGACTTAGGTGTGCCGCATCAGCCCAAAATACTGCCGGCCGGGATGGTGTACATATACTCGTTTTTTATGACGAAAGATTCCTGAAAATGGGGAAGGCGGGTGACCTGCCCCCAAAAACCGACCGAGGGCGGAGTTAGTCAACGACAGAAAGGGGTATCCAGGTTGTTCCAAGATTCTCCGAGCCAGAGGCCGTATCCTGTCGGGCGGGTCAATCCCGCTTTTCGAGTTTACACAAAATTTGGGATTGACCCTACAATGCCGCAGGCCCAATAATGAGCCTGCGGCGGTTACATGTGGTTTTACGTCGATCGATCTCCGGCTCGTCTTTGAAGTAGAACCGCTTCCCAACCTGCGTCACCCGCACCTGGTCCACCGTGCCAGACTACAGTACCTCGTCGAATTCGGTGATCAGCTCCTGGCGTTCCAGCGAAACATAAGGCAGTTTATCCATCTCTTTATCTGTTGCATCTGGCCTGAGCAGGCCTAAAATGGACATCGACAGATTCCGTCGCGGTGCCCCTGAAACTGACCGGAGTTTGGTTCAAATACTCCGGCTTACGGCAGGTTGTTGCCTGCCGCGAGGTAGATTTCGTACCACTCCTCGCGCGTGAGCCGGATGTCCGACGCCCGGGCGCAGTCCGCGAGGCGGACAACATTCATCGTGCCGGTCACCGGCTGCATCTTCGCCGGGTGGCGCAGAAGCCACGCTATCGCGATGGTGGTAGCCGTCACGCCGTAGCGCACGGAGATCTCGTCGATCTTTTTATTGAGCGCCGGGAACTTGTCGCTGCCTAGGAACACGCCCTCGAAGAAGCCGTACTGGAAGGGCGACCAGGGCTGGATGGTAATGTCGTTCAGACGGCAGAAATCCAGGATGCTTCCGTCCCGGTTCACTGCGGTATCATCCAGCATGTTGACGTGGAGTCCTTGCGAGATCATCGTCGCGTTGGTCACGCTCAGCTGCAGCTGGTTGGCCGCGATAGGCTGACGGACGCACTTTTTCAGAAGCTGGATCTGCATGGGGTTCTGGTTGGATACGCCGAAATGGCGAACCTTGCCGCTCGTCTCCAGGATGTCGAATGCCTCCGCAACCTCCTCGGGCTCCGCCAGCGCGTCCGGCCGGTGCAAAAGCAGCACGTCCAGATACTCTGTCCTCAGACGCTTCAAGATGCCGTCCACCGACTTCAGGATGTGGCCTTTGGAGAAGTCGAACGCGACGCCCTTTCGAATGCCGCACTTGGACTGCAGGATGACATTTTCACGCACTTCGGCGCTCATGCCGAGCGCGTCCGCGAAGATCTCCTCGCATACGC
>JAEZTD010000377.1 GCA_023443705.1 Bacillota bacterium
TGGTGCATGAGGGCGAGGCGCGGCCGTGCAAGTCTCCGATCTTGCGCATGGTCAAGGAGGCGCTGGACAGCGGCCTGCGGGCGGGTGTGAAGCGATGAGCGCGAGGGGCATTTCAAAACTGCGGCGCCGACTCGCCGCGCTGGGCGCGTGGGTCGCCGATGCGCGGCACGTCAGCGAGGGGTGCGCGTTCCTCGTCCGGACCAGCCAGAGCCGGCAGCGCATCATGCGGCCGGGGACGGCGCGGGCGTTTGCTTCGAGACAGGAAGATGCGCGCTGGGGTTTGGCGCGATAGAACACTACGGCAATCAGGCGGCGCTGTCGCCGCAAATATAAGGAGGGCATCATCATGGACCAGATCAACGGCATCAAGGGGAACGCACCGGAATCGGCTGAGCGGAGGGCCGCATTCGAGATCGTGATCAGGACGTTTGATCCGGAGTACCTCGCGCACGGCGCTCAGGCGGAGGTCGTTGTACCGTGCGATGGGTATTGGTTGGCCGCAACGGTGGACGACGGGCAGTCTCTCCAGGTGCAGGGGAAGATCAACACGGCGGCGCTGGCGGCGGGCGTACTAAAAAACATCGATCCGCTGGCCTGGGTTAAGGGACTTTCCTTGCTGGACGGTATGAAGCCGGTGCATTGGGATGACTGACCGGTTGCTGCGCACGCTGCTGCGCTGGCTGCACAAGGCGGGCGGGTTTATCCGCTGGCGATAAAAATGGCTCTGGTCAGGCGCTGGAACGCCTGGCCGGAGCCGGAGAAAAGGGGTTGTGACGTTTGGATTTTACCACGGATTTCGGTTTCAAGCAAGCGTGGACGATCTGGGAAGAGGCTGAACTAAATGCCACGGCATCGTCTGGCATGCAGTACCGCGGTTATGTGACGCGGCGGATGCCGATGCACACTCCGCCGGGGTTTGCGCCGCGGACGGGGCTGGCGATCTGCCTGGGCGATCAAGTCATGACGTTCATCGCGGATGATGAGGGGCTGTTCCACCGGACGGTGGATATGAAAGTGAAGGCTGGCCTTTGGCCGGACGCGGAGGAGGTCAAGGCTGTTGACGGTGCATGAAAAGCGGGCGCGCGTTCGCCGGATGTTGTGGGATTGGGGCCATGCGCTGGACGGAATCGCAAGGCTCGAGGACGAGTTGCACTGCTTCAGTGTCTGGGCGGAGGACGCCAGGGACACGTTGAAAGCGCAGAAGCTGTCCGGCATGCCAGGCGGCGGAGGTACAGGAAATTCGGTGTCGGACGCGGTCGAGGAGTTGGAGCGGCGGCGCGAGATGTACGTTGAAGCGGCACAGCACTCGTCCAGGGAGATCAGCGCGATTCTACGGCGGAAAGTGCTGATTGATGATATGGTGGCTGCGCTCCCTGAAATCCAGAAGCGAGTGCTTGAATTGCGCTATATAGATGGCCACCGTTGGACGTACATCGCGCTAAAGCTACACTACGACGAGAGCAGCGTGCGGCGGCTTGAAGCGGCGGCGGTGACGGTGCTGGCGGAGAACCTCGACTTTGAGACGGAAGAATAAGCGTTTTTGAGCGATTTCTTGTGTTATCATGAAACCATCGAGAGCCGCGCGAGAGCGCGATGGCGGAGCGGGTCCGGCTGCAAGGCTGGGCCTGCTTGCTTTGTGGATCACTCGGGGAAACCATGTGAAAAACGCTAAGCTGTGTATGTATGCGCCCCGTGCCTTTGGAAGGCCCGGGGCTGAAGCTGAGATAATCTATATTGCTATTTTGTCATCTCGGATGGCAATACGACCGGGAATATCCGCTTGCTCTCGAGGAATTCCTGTACGATGCGCAGCGCCTCGCCGAACCGCTGGAAGTGCACCACTTCCCGCTCCCGGAGGAATTTCAGCGGTTCGATGACGTCGGGATCGTCGGCCAGATTGATCAGCCATTCATAGGTGGCCCTTGCTTTTTGCTCTGCTGCCATGTCCTCTGTCAAGTCTGCGATCGGGTCGCCTTTGGACTGCAGGTATGCGGCTGTGAAAGGAACGCCAGCAGCACTGACAGGGTAAACCGCCTTGTCATGGTCCGCATAGTACGCGTCGAGTCCCGCCGCCTTGATCTCCTCAATGCTCGCGTTCTTCGTCAGTTGCTTCACCATGCTACCGATCATCTCCAGGTGCGCAAGTTCCTCGGTGCCGATATCATTGAGCACCGCCCGCGCCTCCGGCGTCACCATCGAAAAGCGTTGGCTGAGATACCTAAGGGACGCCGCCAGTTCTCCGTCCGGTCCGCCGTATTGGGTGATGATGACCTTGGCCATTTGAGGGTTCGGGGTCGCAATCCGGATGGGATATTCCAGCTTCTTTTCATAAATCCACATCAGCAGCACACCTCCGGCAAATCAACGTTGAAGCTGTACTGCCAGGGCCACGGGTCCTTGTACCACTTCCAGCTTCCGGGGTTCAGAGAGCGGAACGAGTACAGCGGGCCGCACAGCCTCTGATACTCTTCCCGGAGCGGCTCGGCACGTTCCAAGATTCCGTTGTACTCGTTAAGAGCAGCCCCATCGTCGGGGTGCGTGTCGAGATACAGTCCGAGGTCGACCGCCATGAAATCCAGCGCCATCAACTCCCGGAGGATTGCGTCCCTATCCATGGCAAGGCCTCCTTCCCTCTCGTCCGCGAGCCCCGGATGCGACGGACCCTTGTTGCGGACAGGTTACTTCAGGTTCCAGGTTGGCATATTCCCTTTTGCTGTAGGGGCTGAATAGTTCCGGGAAGGCCGTTCCCGTCCTCAGCGCTCTACAGGGTGACCACACACCGCAGTACCTTTGGAAGGGTACATACGCGGTCGCAAGGCGGACGCAATGAATGCTAGTCTCCTGGGGAATGCATCGCTCGCGTTGCGTTTCTTGTTGAAGATTGCCCATAGTTATCTCCTCTCTTCTAGGGTGGGGTCTAGGATAGAATATGCTCGAATTTTGTTGAAGGTTCAAACCTGAGGCTTTCTACGCGGCAACATAAAAGCTATCCAGATCACCGCGTGAATCCATTGGGGGGCCTCCTACCCAGCCGCGCGGGTGCATCACGCGTTTGTATGCAGAGGTGGGGACCGATGCTGGATTCTCATGGTGTTCCTTTGTTCTTGTGTTCTCGGAGGTGGGCTATGAACAGGAAACCAAACCGGGCCTGCCGTGAGCTGGGCTGTGTGGGGTACGCGGTGAACCGCTCGCCATACTGTGGCCGGCATGCTGCCGCCCATGCGCGCGTGTTTCGCTCTGCGGAGCACAGAAAAGAAGCCGCGCGTTTATACCGGACGGGTCAATGGCAAGTGCTGCGCAGGCAGCTTCTAACGCAGCAGCCGTTCTGCACGGAGTGCATGAAGGCTGGAAAGTATACGCTTGCGAACGAGGTTGATCACATCGTTCCGCATCGGAACAATGAACGTCTCTTTTATGATCCTTCAAACCTACAGCCTTTGTGCCGTCCTTGCCATTCAACGAAGACGGCGCGCGAGGATGGTGGCTTCGGTCGCGCAAAGCATATCGAAAATGAAGTGGCCGACCGCGAGCGCGTTCCATTTCGCTGACCGCGAGCGCGGTTGGCGTGGGGGTAGGGGGCCAAATATCTGGAGTTTTTTGCCCTGGAAGCGTTCTGGAGCCAGACGCAACCGGTCGGGAAATTCATAGCGGGGGGGTGGAAAAGGTGGCCGGGAAGACGAAGGATTGCCTGGAAACGCTGAAAATCCTGCATAAGGCGGGCGAAATCGACCGCGTGGCGCTCCTTTCTACTCGCGGTAGAATTCTTTCCGCGCTGACGGACGAAGAACGCGAGGAAATTGTGCGGAATCTGGTCAGAAACATCGGAAAACGGAACAGAAACGGGCGAAAGGTGGCGGGAACTTGATTATTCGGCGCATGCGGCTGGATGACCTGTTTCCGGCTGAATATAACCCTCGGAAGGCACTAAAGGCCGGCGATCCGGAGTACGAAAAGCTCAAGCGGTCGATCACCGAGTTTGGGCTGGTTGAGCCGCTGATCTGGAATGAGCGCCGGTCGCGGCTGGTTGGTGGGCATCAAAGGCTCACCGTGCTGCGCGATATGGGCGTCGCCGAGGTGGACGTGTCCATCGTCGATCTGGACGAGGGGCGTGAAAAGGCGCTGAACGTCGCGCTGAACAAGATCGGCGGCGAATGGGACGAGAAGGCGCTTGCGGAATTGATGAAAACGCTGGACGGCGACCTTCAGGCGCTGTCCGGTTTCGATGATGTTGAACTGGATGATCTTCTCGGCGAAAAGGCCGCGAAGAAGGGCGACGCGTTGCCGGAGGCTGGCGAGACGGTCGCGTCCCAGCGTGGCGACGTATGGATGCTCGGCGCGCATCGCGTGATGTGCGGCGACTCGACGAGCGCCGCGGATATGGCGGTCCTCATGAACGGCCAGGCCGCTTCGCTGATCGTCACCGATCCTCCGTACAACGTGGCCTACGAGGCGAAGGTGGATTCGCAAAACACACAATCGGTCCGGCGCGCGGTGTCGCGCATCGAGAACGACTCGATGGAAGACGCCGCGTTCCGGGCTTTTCTGCGCGATGCGTTCACGTGCATGCATGGGGTTGCGAAGCCCGGCGCGCCGTGCTACGTGTTCCATGTGGATACGGAAGGCGTGAACTTCCGCGAGGCGTTCCAGGAGGCGGGCTTCTACCTGTCGCAGGTACTTGTCTGGGTGAAGTCCTCGCTCGTCATGGGGCGCAGCGACTACCATTGGCGACATGAACCAATCCTGTACGGCTGGCGGGCGGACGGCTCGCACAAGTGGTACGGCGCTCGAAAAAAGACCATCGTGCTGCCCGACGGCGGCTGCGTTTCGGTGCAGCACCGTGAGGACGGCGACGTGATCACGTTCTCCGACGGGCTGCGCGCGATCTCGATCAAGGCGAAGGAATACGAGGTGCTGGACGACGGCACCGGCGCACTGGACTCCGCGATCTACTATGAGAAGCCGGCGGCGAACGACCTGCACCCGACGATGGAGCCGGTCGGGCTGCTCTCCAAGCTGATCAAGAACTCGTCGCGGCGCGGCGATCTGGTGCTGGACCCGTTCGGCGGCTCCGGCTCGACGCTGATCGCCAGCGAAGCCGAAGGCCGGAAAGCCTGCGCGATGGAACTGGACCCGTTCTACTGCGACCAGATCGTGAAGCGGTACGTGGAATTCACGGCGCGGTCGGACGTGTTCCTGCTCCGCGGCGGGCGCAAGATTCCGTATGCGGAGGCGGGGCTGTCATGAACGAAGCCGAGGACATCCTGAGCATGCTGGGCGGTCAGTCCTCCGCGGATATCCTCCAGCTTATGGCGGAGGATGACCCGGGCGAGGCGCCAGACGAGGCGGTGCTCGACGCGGCGCCGTCCGGCGAGCTCCTGAAGATGGAGGCAAAGCGCAGGGTGTGCTTCGACCTGACGCGGTCGATGCATGCGCTTCTGCGCTTCCTCGAAAACCCACCGGCGCCGGGCGAGTGCTTTAAGATGCTGTCCGATGCGGGCGGCTGGTCTAGCTGCTCCCTGATCATGTGGCTGGCACAGAAAGAGCCGATCCTTGATCTGCATTGCTCGACGTTCCGCGTCGGCACAAAGGAGATCGGCCAGCTTGAGCGGCTCCATGAAGCCGGGCGAATCGGCACGGCGCAGTTTGTACTGTCTGGGCTGGTCGAGTGGGATGATTCGAGGAAGTCCGAGAAGTACGACTACTACGCGTTCTTTAAGGCGGTGTGCGAGCGCAATGGCTGGCGGTATGCGAGCCTGAAAAACCACAGCAAGGTGATCCTGGCGCGCACGGCTGAGAACTGGTATGTGATCGAGACGTCCTCGAACCTGAACGAGAACCCGAAGATCGAGCAGTTTTCGTTCGAGAACGACAAGGCGCTCTATGATTTTTACCGGGGGGAACCTGTTTGCCATGGTGTATAATTGTCAGTGTCCATAG
>JAEZTD010000402.1 GCA_023443705.1 Bacillota bacterium
ATGACGGTTGGCGTCATAATCCCGCATTTTTCCGGCCTCTTTTTCACCATGGTCGCGGCCGGGGTGGAAGACGCGCTGGGAAAGCATGGCTACGGTATCCTTTTGTGCGACAGCGAGACGAAGCGCAGCGGGGAGCGCGAGGCCGTGGAGTTCCTTGTGGACAAGCAGGTAGACGGCATCATCGCCGTCTCGAACGACGATACCATGGCGCCGTTTGTGCTGGCCCGAAAGCGAAACGTTCCGGTGGTCCTGATTGACAATGTGCCCGCAAGCCGCATCTACGACGTGGTCACGACGGACAGCCTCAATTCCGCCCGGGAGGCGACGGCCCACCTTCTTTCAAAGGGGCACCGGAAGTGCGGCGTCATCTGCGGCCCCAGGCAGATTTATACCGCGCGGGAGAGGTTGGCCGGGTATGCGGATGCCTACCGCCGCATCGGCCTTGAGCCGGACATGGACCTGGTTGAGACCACCGACTACAGCCTTCGCGGCGGGTACGACGGTTTTTGCAGGCTCATGGAGCGTCGCCCGGACATGACGGCGCTGTTTACCACCAACTACGAACTGACCATCGGCGCCATCATGGCCATCCAGAAGATGGGCGTCGAGATCCCCGGCAGGCTTTCATTCGTGGGCTTTGACGACATCCTGCTCACCGACGTCGTCCGCCCCAAACTGACGCTCGTTTCCCAGCCGGTGCAGCGGATCGGCAGCACCGCCGCCAACCACCTGCGCAAGCTCATGACGGGCGGGGAACCCGGCGGAAAGATCATTCAGGTGACCAACAGACTGGTCGTGGGCGAATCGGTCCGCGAGGTATAGCGCGTGTTTGAAACCATGTCCCACGGGAGCGTTCGCTGAACCCCCCAAGGTTGCGCCTTCCGCCCTCAAGCAAAATCCGACCGGCACTTATGCGAAGAAAACTTCCACTGCTTTGATAATCCCTTGCGTCGCTCAAGAAATAAATCGCAGGATCGACTCTTCTTGTCATACCCAAAAGCGAAACGTTTCGCCTTGTGGTTTGCTTGACTTCGCTTGAACCAACGCCATTGACAGGGTGCGCCCTGTTGTTTGGAGATCTAGCGGACAATGGAAAGGAGAAGTATCATGAGAAGGATCCTCGCAACGGCCCTGGCGCTCGTCCTGCTCCTCTCGCTCACGCTTTCCGGAGGTGCTGCCCTCGCTGAGCAGAACATCAACATCCGCATCATGACCCGATGGTCCGACGACTCTCCCTTTTCGGTTTACTGGCGCGAACAGGTAAAGAAGTTCAACGAATCCGGTAAGGGCATCACGATCATCGACGAGTCGCTCTCGGACGAGACGGCCTATCTGGACAAGCTCCGAAGCCAGATCGCCACCGGCACCCAGCCGGAAATCTTCATCGAATACGGTGGAAGCCGAATCATCGACTACGTAGAGGCGGGCATCCTGGTGGACGTTCAGCCCTACCTGGACGCCGACCCCGAGTGGAAGGCCAGCTTCCTCAGCGACACCGCCACCAAATGGCAGTTCGCCGATTACCCGGGTACCTTCGGCGTGCCCTGCCAGTTCTACTCGGTGTTCCTGTACTACAACAAGGAACTGCTGGCGAAGAACGGCTTTGACGCCCCGCCGGAGAGCTTTGATGATTTCCGCAGCATGTGCCAGACGATGCTGGACAACGGCCAGCAGCCGATGACACTGGGCGAGAAGGACGTGTGGCGCGCAGGCCATTTCTTCAACAACCTCATCATGAAGAGCTACGGCGCCCAGGCCGTCGAAGACCTGGCGGCCCGCAAGCTCAAGTACGACGGGCCCGAGATGCTGGAGCTCTACGGCATCATCAAGGAGTTCAACGACAAGGGCTTCTTCGGCCCCAACGCAGTGGGCGTGGATGTCAACACCGAGGATTCCGACTTCCTGACCGGCAAGACCGCCATGCGCTTCAACGGCACCTGGTTTATCCCGCAGGTCGTTGCGGGCTATGCGGGCGACCTTGACAACATCGGCATCGCCCGCTTCCCCTACATCAAGGAGGAGTTCAAGGATAGCTACCAGGGCGGCACCGCCGAGGCCTACTCGATCTCCAACCGCGAAGGCACCGTGGAGGCCTCCATCGAGGTCGTGAAGTACCTGACCTCCCAGGAGTTCTTCCGTGGCGCGGAGGCCTACTGCAAGGGCGGCGTTTACGCGGTCAACTTTGAGTCTGACCCCAGCGTCTCCATCGACCACCTGACCATCGACGCCAAGGCGCTCCTGGCCGAAGGCAAGGAGTTCCGCGACGACGTGCAGACCTACGACACCGAGTCCCACATGCTGGACACCGTTCGCGCGGCGCTCCAGGGCCTGTTCATCGGCAACACCCCCGAACAGTGCGGCGCGGAAATCGTCGCCAAGATTCAGAGCAAGTGCCGCACGCGCCGGGCCGCCCCCACGCGGGGGGGCCCGGCGGTACCGGCGCGCGGGGAACCCCCCGTGCATTCACGATGAAAGGGAGGGGATGGCGTGCGACAAAGACAGCATACGCTTCTCTATTCCGTACTGTTCCTGCTTCCGGCGCTCGCGATCTTCTGCCTGCTTCTGCTCACGCCGATCTTCCAGGCAATCTATCAGTCTTTCTTCTCGTGGAAGGGGATTGCCGGTGCGCCGATGAAGCCGGTGGGCGTGAGCAACTACGTGGCAACCTTCGTCAACCCTCTTTTCTGGAGGAGCCTGGGCAATTCGCTGATTCTGATGGCCGGCGGCTTTCTGGTGTTGATGCCGCTGTCGTTCATCCTGGCGCTCATCATCACGTCAAACATCAAGGGCGTTCGCTTTTACAAGACCGCGTACTTCATGCCGGTGATGCTGCCCATTACCGCCGTGGGACTGATGTGGGTGTACATGCTGGAGCCCAACTGGGGGCTTGTGAACACAATCCTGAGAAACATGGGGCTTGAACGCCTCGCCATCGCGTGGCTTGCCATCCCCACCGTCAACGTGGTGGTGGTGACGCTGGTCAACGAGTGGATCTACGCGGGGCTCAACATGCTGATTTTTGCGGCCGGGCTGGTGGCCATTGACGAAACGCTCTACGAGGCGGCCGAGATTGACGGCACGAGCGGCTGGCAGAGGATCCGCTACATCACGCTGCCGCTGACCAAGAATTCCTTCAAAGTGTTCTCCGTGATGTGCGTGACCGGCTGCCTGAAGGCCTTCGACCTGATCTACGCGATGACGCGGGGCGGCCCCAACCAGACGAGCGAAATGCCGGCGACATTTCTGTACAGCCAGGCGTTCACCTACCGGTATTTTGGCATGGGCAACGCCGTGGGCACGATCATTCTGGTGCTGGGCCTGGCGCTCAGCCTGATGATCAACAGAATTCTGACACAGGACGATTGAGGTGGCGCGCATGAAAAACAAGCCTTTCAGGGCCGTAACCTACACCTTTTCCGTTTTCTGGGCGCTGGCCACCCTCATCCCGCTGTTCACGACGCTCCTCTCGTCGTTCAAGTCCAATTCGGACATCTTCGGCGGCTCGCTTTTTTTGCCCACCGAGTGGCTGTTTGAAAACTACCGCGACGCGCTGATCGACGCGAACATCCTCGCAAGCGTCGCCAACTCTCTCATTCTGGGCCTCGGAACGACGGCGGTCGTGGTCGTTGTGTCGCTCCTTGCCTCCTATATCCTGGCGCGGCAGAAGTTCTTTTTGATAAAGCCGCTGTACCTTTTTTTCCTTACGGGGCTGATGCTGCCGGTGCACGCGACCATTATCCCGATTTCCAAGATCGCCGCGTCGCTCAAGGCGACGGATAACTTCTTCTTTATCATCCTCGTTTACGCGGCGTTCCAGCTTCCGCAGGCGATCTTCCTGATGAC
>JAEZTD010000058.1 GCA_023443705.1 Bacillota bacterium
TGGACGGCCTGCCGGACGTGGACGTGGTCATCACCACCCGTGAGCTGGCGCGCATGATCAAGCAGGCGGGCATCGACTTTGCAAACCTGCCGGACGGCGACTTTGACGACATGCTGGGCGATTCCACTGGCGCGGGCGTCATCTTCGGCGCCACCGGCGGCGTCATGGAGGCCGCGCTTCGAACCGCTTACGAAGCCGTCACCGGCAAGACCCTGGAGGATGTGGATTTCCACGCTGTTCGCGGCATCGCCGGCGTCAAGGAAGCCACCGTTGACCTCGACGGCACCGAAGTGAACATCGCGGTGGTCAGTTCCACCGGGCTCGCCGGGATGCTCTTGGACCAGGTGCGCGAGGGCAAAAAGAACTACACCTTCATCGAGGTCATGGGCTGCCCCGGCGGCTGCGTCAACGGCGGCGGCCAGCCTATCGTCACCGTCGAACAGCGCGAAAAGACCGATCCGCGCGTGCTACGGGCGAAAGCGCTGTACCGCGAGGATGAGAACAAGACCATCCGCAAGTCCCACGAGAACCCCTCGATCAAAAAGCTTTACGCCGAATACCTGGAGAAACCCAACAGCCACAAGGCGCACCACCTGCTGCACACCCACTACTCCGCCCGCAGCAAGTATTGAAGCCCGAAGTAAGCCCGAAGGGTCCCGTGCGAATGCGCGGGACCCTTTGCGTTATCGCCCACGCCCCCTTTCACCCTGCGCCCGGCGCGTTTTTCACCCGGGAAGCCGCTGAAGACTCAAAAATATCCGTTTTGAACCGATATTATATAGCGGAGAGGATTGTTTTCCGTCGGCTCGGCTGATCTTTGGTAAGGAGAATCGCGATGACGGATCATTTAACGCCCGTCACGAATCCGGCGCTGGTTCGGGCCATTGAAGCGGCGCGTCAGGACAGTACGGAGCAAAATTGGGCGCAGGTGGTGCGCGCAGCCATGGCCGCCCGCTTCCTCACCCCAATCGATATGAAGCCTCGGAGCGCGGCCTCCGGCAGGGAGAATACCTTCAGTCTGCACATGCTCAAGGACTCCGAGGATGGTAAGCGCTACTACCTCGCCTTCACCGACCGAGACGAGATGGGCAGGTGGTGCAGGGACGAGGAGCAGCGCGTGCTGGTCCTGTCTTTTGACGATTATACCCGCCTCGTGCTGTATGGCAGGATCGCGGTGAATGGTTTTGTGCTCAACCCCTATGGCGGCAATGTCGTATTCAACAGAGCCATGCTCGAAGCCATCCGCATGAGAAACGAAGGGCGCGCGGACTGGGGCGCGGCGACCCGCGCCATCGAAAAGGGCGCAATGCTCTGTCTTGGCCAGCCAAGCGAGTACCCCGCCGGTCTTGAGGATGCGCTCCGCCGCTATTTCAACTCGCAGAAAGGCGTTCGCGAAGCGTACCTTGTTGTGATGGACAAGGATGGCGCGACAAACTACCTAGTGGCGGTGGATTTTGAAGGCGCGGCACTTCCGCTCTTTGAAGGCATCGGCGACGCGGTGGTGGACTTTCTCGGCGACATGAGCCTGAACCTCATTCCCTGTGATTCCCACCTTTGGCGGGAAGCCGCAAACGACTTTCAGCCTTTTTACCGAAGGGGTAATCCCTCTCTTGCCGCCTCGGGGCATCCTTGACTTTCGCCGCCGCATGCGCTATACTAGTTAAGAAACGGTCGGCATGAAGTCGGCCCCCAAAAGGCGGTTGCCCATGAAGGGAGCGGCCTTTTAAAGTATATTGCGGGGGCTAACAATCATGAAAAACACACGCAACCTGACCCTGTCCGGCCTGTTTCTGGCGCTGGGCATCGCGCTTCCCTTCGTGACGGGCAACATTCCCCAGTTTGGTTCGGCGCTCCTCCCGATGCACCTGCCGGTGCTCCTGTGCGGCTTTATCTGCGGCTGGCCGTGGGGCCTGCTCGTGGGCTTTGTGACGCCGCTTCTTCGCATGGTGCTGGTGGGCATGCCGCCGGTCACCGCGGCCATCCCGATGGCCTTTGAACTTGCGGCCTACGGCGCGCTGACCGGCATCCTCTACCGCGCGCTGCCCAAGACCGTTCCCTGCCTGTACGCGTCGCTTCTTGGCGCGATGCTGGGCGGTCGGGTCGTCTGGGGCGTCGCTCGATGGGTGATGATGGCCTCCGGCGTCGAGTTCGGCCTCCAGGCGTTCCTGGCGGGCGCGTTTGTAAACGCCATCCCCGGGATCATCGTCCAGATCATCCTGATCCCCGTTCTCATTCTCGCGCTGCGCCGCGCAAGGCTGATGCCCGGCGAGGTGCAGGCGTAAAAAATCTCTGGAGGATTTCATGCTGGAAATGCTGCGCGCCCACCGCGCGCGCTACCCCCTGATGACGCCGCAGGACGCGGTGAAACTGATCTATCAGCGCGCCTTCGGCCCCGGTCATCTGATCAAGAGCCGCGAAGGCGCGCTTGATATGCTGCGGGAGGAGGCGCTCCGCATTCCGAAGGACGCCTCCGCGCCGCTCTTTGAGGCGATCGGCGGCGGCCTTGTGCGCATGCACCTCGCTTCGCCCGATTTCCCGAGGCTAAAGACCGCCGCCGGCATGTTTTTTGCCAGCGCCAGCCATCGCCCCGGCGACGATTTCCACCGGGAGCTGGACGCGCTCGTCGAAGCGTGGCCGGAGTGCGCGCCGTATGTCGCGCATTATCGGGCAATGGGCTGCCCGCCCATCTCCCACAGCGACACCTACCGCGCCGCGTATCGCCCCGCATATCGGGTTGTACTCGCCAAATTCCAGCGGCTTATCGAGGTCTTCCGGCGTATCGACGCGATTCTTGCGCAAAAGCCCTCCGTCCTCGTGGCCATCGATGGGCGCTGCGGCTCCGGCAAGAGTTCGCTGGCGGCACTGATCGCATCGGTCTATGGGGCGATGGTGCTGCACATGGACGACTTTTTCCAGACCGAAGCGCAAAAGGCGGCGGGCGAAGCCGCCGCGGTGGCCAACATCGACGGGGCGCGGCTCCGGTCGGCGCTCGCTCCCCTCAAAGAAGGGATTCCCTTCGAAATCCGCCCCTACAACTGCCTGACCGGCGAATTTCTGCCGCCGCGCCACGTTTCTTCGGCGCGTGTGCGCGTGGTGGAGGGTTCTTATTGTCTGCACCCGTCGATCGCGCTTGATTACGACCTGAAAATTTTCGTAACGGTCGACGCCGAGACGCAGAAGGCGCGCATCGCGGTGCGCAACCCCACGCTGTACGACCGCTTTGTCGCCGAGTGGATTCCCAACGAAGAAGCCTATTTCAGTGCCTTCAGCGTTCCGGAAAACTGCCTTCAGGTCAACGGTCTCGCGCTGGGCGAGCAGGATGGGGGCGAAGACGCGTGCCAGGTGTAAAGGCCGATCCCCGCATCACCGGATATTTTGAGCGCGCGCCCGGCGCGGCGGCGCTCTTTTTTATTCTGCTGCAAAAATGCGCCGGCTTCGGCGGCGCAAATTACGTTGTGCAACCTTCCGGCATTGCGCTGGGCTCGCCTAAACCATACGCCTACGCGTGGCTGCCCGCTACCGGGGCCGCTTCCGCGCCATACCTTGTGCTGACGCTCCGACTGAACCGGCGCATCCCATCGGATCGCTTCGTCCAGATTATCGAAGTCTACCCCGGGCGCTATGCCCATCATCTGAAACTGACGGACCCGGCGCAGCTGGACGGTGAAGTCATCCGATGGCTTCGGGAAGCGGAAGCGCTCTCCCACGAAAAATGACCGCCCTTCGGGGCGGTCGCAGGTTGTCAAAATGAGCCTTTCGGGCCGTCAGCCGTTTAGCGGTCTTTTGAAGGTAAAGAGCAGCGCTTCGGTATAGCCGCCCGTCCCACCATTGATGGATGTGACCGCGGCGATTTCCCAGCCGCGCCGCCCGTAATCGTCGATGATTTCCGCCGGCGTCGTCCCTTCCCGGTTTTGCTTGTTCATGTTCTTTTCCAGCCGCTGATCCGCGTCCCAGGAGGTCAGGTATTCGGCCTGATAAAAGTCGTATTCCCACTTCACGGGCAAGCCCCCTTCCGCTTCAATGAATATAGCATAACCCCCCCGTTATGTAAACAAGGCGCTTAGCAATGACACGGGGCGAAGGAAAAATCCTGAGCTTTTAAACAGGAAACCCTGCGCGCCTGAAATTCTCGAAATTTTCAACGCAACACAACCAAATACATAGAGCCGCCAGCCAGATTTTGGGTAATGGTGGCGTGCTGCTGCGCCCAGCGGAAACGCCGCCGGGCGCGGTTGACCCCCCAATGGGAATCTGTTAATGGCCCGCGCCAAGCGCGGGATAGGGCGCCGAAACCCCTGTGGATGTTTTTCATGCGGATAGGGTTCAGTCTCCGGCGTGCCTCGTTCGGAATTGCCCGGACGCACCCCGCGCCGCTAGGCCAGCGCTTTTCGAAACACCGCTTCTACCGCCGCTTTGGTGGCCGCGCCTTCGTGTACTTTCACGCCGTCCACGTAGAAGGTGGGCACAAGGTAATAATCGAAGCTGTTTGCATAGGCGCGCTCTTCGCGCTCCTCCACACGTCGAAGCGGCACATTCGCGTACTCCGGATGCTCGCGCATCAGCTCATCCATCCAGCCCGTGGCCTGCCGGCAATAGGGGCAGCCATCCATATAAAAATACAGCACTTGTTTCATCGTTTTTCTCCGTCTTTCGAAAGTTTTGGGTTATCGGGGCCGCGCCCGGATTGCAGTTTCAGGGCCCAGGCCCTGCGCGGCGCTACATCAGCACCGTGTTGTTGATCGTCAGCGAAAACCTCGCGCCAAGGAACTCCGACGCGCCCTTGCACATGAACATACGCGTCGTGAAAATCTTGAAGTATTCGATCACCGGGCAAATCGAGGTGTCGATGGTGATTTTCAGGCAGATCTCGTCCCGGTCGTCATAGACCTCCAGCCAAGACTTGGTGACCGCGTAGTTGACGCGGTCGTGGAT
>JAEZTD010000114.1 GCA_023443705.1 Bacillota bacterium
ACTGGATGCAACGACACACACCTTCATCGGCAAGGTTGCGCCCGAAGTCCTGACCGCGACCGTCAACGCGAGCGGCAAAACCGCTGCCGACGTCGAGTACATCTGGTCGATCAGCGCGCCCGGAATCGTTCAGGCAGAAGCGGTTCCCGACAGGCCCGATCAACAGAAAATCACCCCGCTTGCCGAAGGAAAGGCGACCCTTACGGTTATTGCGCGGAACAAGACGGGCACCGCAATCGCCAGATGCGAGGTGACCGTTTCAAAAGTAGAATCGACGGGCGTCACCCTATCCGGTTTTGATGAAAACACGACGGTGGGCGAGCGCATCAAACTGACCGCGACGATATCCGGCGATGCCCACACCGATACCGTGAAGTCCTGGTCGAGCAGCAACCCGGATGTCGCCACCATCGACGCAAACGGCGTGCTCACCGCCATCTCCGAAGGCACCACAATCATCACCGTTGTCACCGCACATGGTCGGACCCAGGCCCCTTCGGTGCTGGTCTATCCTTCCACGGGCAAGTTAAGCGTTCCATCCTACACATTATCCGGCGATCTTGACAAGCCCGGCGCTTCGGTCGAGATTGCGACAACCACAGTGGACGCAAAGGTCTACTACACCATGACTGAAAACGGCGCGGCGCCCGCGGAACTGACGGCCGCAAACGCCGCGGCAATCGGCACGCCGTATTCAGGCCCCATCCCGCTGTCCGAGAACAAGACATACCGGTTCAAAGCGATTGCCCTCAAGGGTTTCGCCGCCAGCGCACAGGTTTCGGAACAGTATACGGTCGATATCGCGGTAGCCAGCTTCACTCTTGACAAAACGGCGGTCGCCGTGAGCGGCAAGGCCGAGGTGGTGCTGACCGCAAAGGTAGTTCCGGAGAACGCCAACATCAAGCGCATCGAATGGACGCCCGACACAGCCAACGCCGGTGTTTCCATGGTTGAAGCGTCGCGCGACGGCAGGACCTTCAAACTGAAGACTACAGGGGCTTTGGATGTAAACGCGGAAGCGACGGTAACCTACGGCAGCGCTTTCGCCACCAGAAAGGCCGGTTGCAAAATCAGCGTCAGTCAGGTCCCCGAGACCGGCGTGAGCGCCTCCCCCACGGCGCTCTCCATCCCGGCTGGCCGGACGGCGGTTTTGAGGGCGGTCGTCGCCCCGTCCAACGCGACCCACGAAAAGGTGGACTTCTACTTCGATCAGGACAGCAAGGTCCTCACGGTTGCGGGTTCGGAAGATGGCGTTGTCAAGGACGAGGATGCCATCACAATCGAAGCCAGAGAAACCGGCGAAGGCAAGTCCGAAACCATTACGCTGGTGACGAAGAACGGCCTGCGCGCCACCTGCACAGTGACCGTCACGGCCGCCAGCAGCAGGGTCGCGGCCCCCGCCTTCGACAAGGTCCCCGGCACCGTATTCGCCAAGCCCGATGAGGCGGACCGCACGGTCCACCTGACCAGTACGACCAAGGATGCCTCTTTCTACTACACGCTCAACGGCGTCTTGGGCTCCGGCTCCTCCATTGTCATTCCCGAGAACACAACTGCGGTCGTCGTGGCGTGGGCTGCGAAGGACGGCCTTCAGAGGAGCGACACGGTAACCGCGACGTTCGCCAGCGCCACGGCTGTGACGAGCGTCGATCTGGGCGACGACATCGAAATTACCGGCAAGGATACGCGCACCATTACGGCGACACTGAACCCGGAAACCGCTGTAAACAGGGCGCTTACCTGGAAGAGCAACGACCCCACCGTCGCCACGGTAGCGCAGAAGGCGGGCCCCGGCAATGAACTCAAGGCGGTCATAACCGCTTTGAAACCGGGCACCGCGATCATTACGGCGACCACGGCGGACGGCAGCCACGCGGACTCCGCAAAGGTGATCGTGAACAAGGTCGAGATTGGCAGCGTGAAGATTTTTGAGGGAGCCACCGATGTGTCAGGCTCGACCCTAACCGTCAACAACGGCGAAGTCAGGCAGCTGGCTGTCGTAGGCTTCAGCGATTCCAATGAGACCAAGTCCTTTGGCGCGCCGATCTGGACGAGCAGCGACAACACGGTCGCTTCGGTGGATAAGTCGGGCCGCATGGTGGTCCCCGTGGCCGCCAACTCGGACAAGACGGCGACCATCACCGTATCGCTGGACGGCAAGTTCAATTCCGTCACGGTTCGGCCCGGCGCGAAGCCTTCAAAAGTCGCGGATCTGCAATTCGACGTGGCCGAAGGTACATATGACTCGGAAATTGTCGTCAAGGCGACGACAGCGACCGACGGCGCACGGATCTACTACACACTGAACGGCAGCGAGCCGACCACAAGCAGCGCCCTCTTCCCAAGCGCTGGCGTCAGGTTGAGCAGGAAGGTTACGCTAAAAGTGCTGGCCGTCAAGTACTCGCTGGAACCCGCCCGCGCATCGGCGGCCTACGACTTCAACATCGCGGTCACCGATGTGCTAATGGAAAAGACGAGCCTGACCCTCACCAGGGGCAAAACCGCGCTTTTGAAGGCCACCGCCATTCCGTCCAACGCCACCGACGCGGGCATCGTCTGGAGCGTGGATCGTGCCGACCTTGCGAAGATCGACAGCTACGGCACACTGACGGCCAACGCCGTCGGCGATGTGACGGTCACCGCGACCGCCGGCTCCAAAACCGCCACCTGCGCGGTAAAGATCGTGGATGTCCCGGCAACCGCCATCACGCTGGCCCCTTCCTCATCGACCCTGGAGATCGGCGAGACCAAGCAGCTTACGGGCCTAATGAAACCCATCGGCCTCGCCGGCAAGACCATTTCCTGGACTTCCAACGACGAGTTCGTGGCCAGCGTTTCGGATGACGGCTTGGTGACCGCCCGCAAGGCGGGAACCGCCACCATCACCGCGACCGTGGATGCCGTAAAGGCGACCGCAAAGATCACCGTCGAAGCGCCGCTTTCCACCATTCCCGCGGAACCCAAGAAGGAAGTCACCTTCTCCCCTGTCAAGGCGTTTACGGTCACCGAGGGCGCTTCCCTGTCCCAGGTGCTCGGCAAGCTCAAGCCCGGCGAAGGCGAAACGATCGACCAGATTCGCTTCTACTGCAGCATCTCCTTTGGAGATTTCGATGCTCCTTCCATGTCCGCCGGCGCGACCCCGCCGAGGTTCGACGTGGCCAGGGACGGCACGGTCACGCTCAATATCGCAAACGTTGGCGACGCCTCCAGTGCCTTCAGCTATGAATGGGAGCTGACCGCGAAGTCAATCTCCGGCTTTACGCCAAGCGATGCCCTGATGAACAGCGGGCGCACCATCGAAGGCAACGACTTGAAGGTGGTCAAGACGCCCGCCGCGAAGAAGATCGTCGTCTCCAAGGCCGCGACCACGCCAAGCATGACCACCTATAAAAAGAAGCCCGTCTATGTCGTGAACCGAAGAGACGGCAAGATTGCCTTCAGCGTGCCGGATTACACCGTGGTCGGGTGGAAGTCCAGCAATTCGAGACTATTGTCGATCAACTCCCGGGGCATCGCCACGCTGAGGAGATCCGGCAGCACCGCCATCAAAGTAAGCGCGAAATTGAAAGGCGGCGCCGTCGTGTCGCAGCTGGTCGCCATTCAGGATATTGCGACCATCGTGCGGCTGCAGTACAAAGTGGGCAAGAAGTGGATCAACTTCGGAACCTCCCCCGTAACCTTGACCATGGGCAAGAAACTGGCCGTCCGCGTTGTTTCCCCGAAGGGCACCAAGATCTTCGCCGCCCAGAAGTGGATGAGCGACAATCCCGCGGCAGCCACGTACAAAAGCGGGTACATTACCGGCCTCGGCGAGGGCGATGTCGCCTTCCGGTTCGCGCTTGACAACGGTTATGAAGCTTTCGCCAGGATCAACGTGGTGTCTGCGGACGGCATGACACTCAAGTCATTGCCATCGCCTGAAGCCTCAAGTGTTGAGGCTGTTGTCGGACCCGATGCTGTTACGGAAACCGGCACAAGCACGGAGCCTGATTCCGTCGCCGAAACCGACGCAGCTGCGGACGAGACGAACCCGGCTCCCGAAACCGACCCATGCGCGGAAATCGACGCGCCCGCCGCAACCGACGCGAGTGTGGATGGGGCGCATTCGGCGGCCGAAACCGACGCAAGTGCCGGTGCCGAAGCATCCGCCGAAACCGACCCAAGCGCCGCACCCGACGCAACCGCCGAAATCGTCGAGGCAAAGGTTGTGTAGGCGAAACAGACCGGAGTATCTGCCCCGTTTGCCCGAGTAAACCGAAAAGACCGGGGCCCCGGCCACTTGGCCGGGGCCCCAGGACTGTGCCGTCGGCTGTTTCGCCGCCTTCAGCGCGCAGCGTTCCAGACCCATACAGACTTTCCCAGGTGAACGCCCGGACATTTTCCCCAGCGCAGAACAGCTCCTTTACACCGCAAGAATCATGCACCTTGCCTTTTTGAAACCATCCAAATTTCAGTCAAATCAGGATGTGAAACCAGCACATTTGCGCGATCAGCGCCAACCTTAAAATTGCCCCCAGTACGGAAACGGCCCGCAATGCGCCTTGCTTGTTGCGCGCGCGCCAGACACCAATGGCCGACAAAACGGCGATGCCCCAACCAATACTCCTTACCAGCGCCTGATATTCCAGTAGTTTGTATGTCATGATTCGGTAGACGATCGTGGCCGCCAACGCGCCCAGCAGAATGATTTCAAGCGATATTGACGCAATCGTCACCGCATCCTTTTTTGCCCATCCACGAAGCGGGGCGGCCAGTTCGAATACCAGAATCATCATGAGCAGGATGAGCACAATCACAGGAACCGATGCCTGTACGTTCCGATCTTCCCAACGAGAAACCTTCGTGTATGTCGTTGCGGATTGGGAGACAATCAACGTCCGCCCGCCCCGCTCCAGAAACTTGACGACGCCCATCGGCGAAGTGTATTCGTCCTGCCCCACCGGCTTAAGCATCTGGCCGTTGATCGAGTATCCGCTCCCTATGGCCCCATGAATGCGCATCATCTTTCCCGGAACGATATATCGCAAAACTTTTTCCATCGTGCTGTCGCTTGAGCAATTGTTCTTGTACACCCCCGCGATATCGATGCGCGTCCCACCCTCGCCGTTCTTTGCGCAACCGCACAGCGTGTCCGCCGCAATTTGCACCACGTCCTCAAGCCGCTCTTCCGCAAGGTACGGATTCACAGAAAAGAACACGCCTGCCTTTTTTCCCGGAAACAGCGCGTTGCGGCTATAAAAGTGCAGCGTCTCGCCTTTCTTGTCGTTATAGATCGTGCCGTTTTGCGCCTTCCGGTTCCAGGTATACCCCATGCCCGGAAGGCCGTCGGACATCGCATACTGCCGTTCCATCAAAGCGGCTTTGGAAGAAGCCGCCAGCACGCGGGCATCCTGCAAATCGGTCATCCAGCGCATGTACGCGGCCATGTCCGCGGCCGTTGATACCACAGACCCTTCCGGATAGAGGTTGATATAGGGCTCCAGCGTCTCACGGCCATCCGGAAGGTAAGGCTTCGCGACATAGGCGACATCGTGCATGTACTCAAAGGTCGTGTGCTCCATGCCCAGCCGCATAAAAATTTCCGCCCGGCAGAACGCCGCGAAATCGCGGCCGGATACGCGTTCTACCACTTAGGCCGCCAGCGCGATGCCGTAATTGGAGTAGGAGATTGTGCCTTGCCCAATGGTTTGAGCAGGCCTGTAGCGGCGTACGCTTACCGAAAGTGGCAGCGTGTCGGAGACGTTGGGCACCGCAACCCCTGTCACCATATCTTCAAGCCCCGCCGAATGCGTCAACAGCATCCGCATGCTGATCCGCCGCTCAAAAGGGGGAAAGTCCGGTTCAAGGTACGAAGCGGCATCTTGATCCATGTCGATCAGTCCTTGTTCCGCGAGCTTTAGTGCGGCGATCGCCACAAACGTCTTTGAAATTGATCCGACCCGGAATGCGGTGTTTTCCGCCGCCTCGATGCCCATCGTTTCATCCGCCCAGCCAAATCCGCCCGCATACGACACCTCGCCGTCCTCAACCACCGCAAGGATGGCACCCTTCGTACCCCCTCGCCGGTCAGCGCCATCACTTCCCGCACCATGTCGCCGGTCAGTCCGCCCTGCGCAAGCGCGGGTACGCCCGCAAGGATTATCAGTGCAGCCAGTAACTCCACGCGCATCATTCGCATATCGTCCCCCTCGTTGCATTTCCTCCATTGTACCGGAGCGGTCTGAAATGAACATCGGGCGCGCCTTAAATCCACCTTAATCCGACCGGCATGCAATTCCACCCAAAGGGGATGTATGCTATACTTGGAACATCGAGATCGAGGAGGCGCCTCCCGTGAACGTGCTGATCGCAGAAGATGAGGCCGACACCCGAAAGCTCCTGGTTATCAGCCTGGAAGACGAGGGCTACAGGGTGTTTCAGGCCCAGGATGGCTTGGCGGCGCGTTTGACATCTTCAAAGCCGAGGCAATCGACCTCGCCATCTTGGACATCATGATGCCCAGGCTCGACGGGTTCAACCCGCTGCGTAAGATCCGTGAAACCAGCACCATTCCTGTCATGTTCCTGACCACACGCAGCGAGGAAATAGACAAGATAATGGGGCTCGGCATGGGTGCGGACGATTATCTTTCAAAACCATTTTCTATGAGCGAGCTGATCGCGCGCGTCGGCGCACACCTGCGCAGAAGCCGCGAGTATTCGGAGCCGCAGCGGGAAGATATGCTACTTGCATACGGCGCGCTCAAGATTGATCGGAAGGCCTGCTGCGCGTACCGGGATGGCACGCTCATGGAACTGGGCGCAAAGGAGTACCGGATGCTCTTGTTCCTCATGGAGCACCCGGAGCGCGTGTTTACGAAAAAGCAGCTCTACAACGCGGTCTGGGAGGATGATTACTATTTCGACGACAACACGATCATGGTACACATCAGCCATTTGCGCAACAAAATTGAATCAGACCCTCAGCACCCGGAATACATCAAGACCGTGCGCGGCCTGGGCTACAAGCTGCACAAGGCAGGTGCTGTGTGATGAAAGGCGGACTGACGCGCCAGTTTCTTCTTAATTACCTGATCGCGTTCGTGCTGTCAATCTTGGCGGCGTTCTTTGCGGTGCTGCTCATGTCGTTCGCAAGCGACGTGCTGTCAAAAACGCTGATGAAGAATCAATACCCTGCGAGCCAACTGATGCGCGAAGATTACACGCAGATCGACGCGGGGCCGGTGGTCCTAAATGGCGGCGGCTTGCAGGTGGTGGATGAAAACTTTGACGTCGTGGTGTCCGCGAGCATTGACCCCTTTCAGGGGGGGCCGCTTACGACCGGAAGATTCACGGACTTTCTGGTTCACAGCCATGCGACCGGGACGCCATACCACTACGACATTGCGTACAACCAGAACGGACGCTTCTGGCTGGTCGTTACGTTCCCGACATCGATCCGGCTCGACTTTGCGCTCGTCTATAACCGCGAAACGGCTTCCAAAGACATCGGGAATGTGTCCGCGTCACTCGTCGCGGTGGGCGTCTTCTACCTGTTGCTGCTGGCGGCATTCGCGGCGGTGTTTTCGAGGATCACATCGCGACACATCGTCGGACCGCTGCGGAAACTGACCGAGGGCACGCGGCGGCTCCGGGAGGGCGATTATACGGCGCGCGTCAATCTGAACCCGAAAAATGAGTTCGCGGAACTTCAGGATACCTTCAACGGCATGGCCGCCAGGATAGAAAGCGAGATCTCGCTCCGGGAGCAGTCGGAACAGGAGCGAAAACGTCTGATTCTGGATGTCTCGCATGATCTATAAACCCGCTGCACAGCGTCGCGGGATACTCCGAATTGTGCTTGAAGCGAGCGGATGACCTCGGCGAACCTTATCGCGGCTACCTTCAGGTTATTGAAAAGAACAGCCAGCGCGCTACTGGGTGAATTGTTCGAGCTTTTTAGGCTCGAAAACCCTTCTTCCCGCATCAAAACAGAAAAGCTGGACGCCTGCGAGTTTCTGCGACAGACATGCGGCGAGATTCTGCCCGCTCTCGAGCAGGCAGGGTTCGGGTATGAGTTTGACATTCCCGACGAACCCGCATACGCTTTGATTGATCGGGAAAGGTTGATCCGAGTGCTGTTCAACATTGCGGACAACGCCATTGTCTACAATCCGGCTGGCACAAATGTTATGGTGCGCCTGGTGCGCGGCGATGGCCGCATCACGATTTCATTCCAGGATGACGGGGTCGGCATCCCGGAGGCTGTCGCCCGAGACATCTTCAAACCCTTCGTCCGGGTAGATGATGCCAGAGGCTCCGAAACGGGCGGTGCGGGACCGGGACTCTCGATCGCCCAAAAATTTGCCGAAGCCCACGGCGGAACGCTGTCGCTCGACCAAAGCATTCGCCCAGGGTGCGCCTTCAAACTGGATCTGCCCATGATTTAAGAGGGATTTAAGACCGGCTCGGGCTTGATTTCAGATTCATCCGGTATGATGAACCTGTGGTCAAGCCCACTTTGTCGAAGAGGAGCCGGTTATTATGGATACGCTTCAGAGTCATAATCACAACTGGTATGGCGTCGCTTTCTTTGTCATTTTGTACGGCGCCGCGCTTCTGTTCCTGCCCTTCTACCGCAAAATGGACAAAAAGCCCAATGGTACGTACCTGGCGTTTGTCGTGGCATTTGCAATTGAGATGCACGGCATCCCGTTCAGCATGTACGTGATCTCCTGGGTTCTGGGCCGTAACCTTCCGGAGGGCGTGCTCTGGGGGCACACGCTGGTCTCGTCAATCGGGCATTTGGGCATGTACCTGGGTGCGGCGCTGAGTGTTCTGGGATTGGTTCTGATCCTATACAGCTGGCGCAACATCTTCAAGGCCTACTGGCCGAAGGACATCGGGAAGGGTGCGCTGGTCACGACCTGCATTTACCGCTATGTCCGGCACCCACAATACGCGGGGCTTCTGCTGATGTCTCTGGGTATGATTCTGGATTGGGCGTCGCTGCCCATCCTCGTTCTCTTTCCCGTGATGGTGGCAATGTATGTGCGGCTTGCCAAGCGCGAGGAGGCCGACATGTTCACTGAGGGCGCGTTGGTCTTCACCGCGCTTGAAGCCGATGACGCAGATTCGGCACATCCCATGACGGGATGTGCCTCAGACCATCAACAAAGTCTCCGTAGGGGTTTCAATCGTTCCCGGCGGCGTGTACGCCGGGAACGGGATAGCGCCACCAGTACGCATATTGGTGGCGCTATCTATACCTTGGGTCAGTGCGCCGC
>JAEZTD010000368.1 GCA_023443705.1 Bacillota bacterium
ATGTTTCTATTCTACCACCACTTACGGTTTACACAAAATTTGGGACGGTCTCGTGAAGTGTGAATACTAATTGCCTTTAGCCACCATCACCCCCGACTTGAACTCCACAGTAAACCCATCCTCATGAACCGTAACCTTCTCAACCAGCCGCCGGACCAGCTTCTCGTCATATTCCGCTACTTCAGTCGGCTGCTCCCGCAGATACGCGTGCATGTCCGCCATCCGCTTGCGAAGCTCGTCGCGGTTGGCGTTCTCCATCTGCGCCTTTTACTTCAGCTCGCGCAGACGGTAGATTTCCTCCGCAACATCCTCGTAGTCAGCTTTGGAGCTGGCCAACTTCACAAGCTGCATTTGCAGTTCCTCCAGCCGACCGTCGATCTCGGTCAGGGTGTCAATTTTTTGCATCAGGCACGGAGGCGATGTTTTTCCAGGGTTGCGAGCCAACCAAGTTTGTAGCTATAGAGAGCCTCTGAAGCTACCGACTTGGGCGGATTTTGTGTTTCGCCAAATCGTGTGTGCTTTATGTCACCGACGCAGAACCAATCTTTTTTCGGATATTGTTGAGCAGAAGCACCAAACTTATACCCAGAAGAATATGCCCGATGCCTGCAATGCCGGAAATGGAGGCGTCTGCCATTTTGGACAATTCCGATCCCCAAACCTGGAGGACGCCTCTAACGAGGAAGCCTGCCTCCATGATATTAAGGCCCAAATGGTAAGCAATGAGGACCCTGCGCGTTTTGTTCTGCGTAAACGAGAAACTCTTCTCCATCAGCAGAAGTACCAGGAAGAATACACTCCCCAATGCAATATAATGCACATGCATAAAGGACAGCGCTGTTGTCCCTGCGAACCCATTGAACTTGGTGAATTCCCTGAAAAAAACTCCACTCGCCAATCCGAGAAGCATATAGACGATTGCAGAATTAATGTATCGCTTCATGCTCTTCACTCCTGTTCTTTACGCTGTGCCTCTCGAGTTAAATACTTACCCAAGATCATGTTCAGAAAAACAAGTCCCAATGACAATGTGATCGCATCCGCCGCAGGTTGAGCCCAAATCAGCCCCTCAAAACCCAGCAGTTTCTGCATTAGAAACAGCAGTGGAATATAAAACAACCCTTGCCGGGCGATTGACAGAACCAAAGCTTCTTTGGCCTTGCCAAAGGCCTGAATGCCGGTTGTTGCAAGCATTTGCGGGCCCAATACAAGAAAGGAGAATATGCTGATGCGGTATACCAGTGCGCCATGCTCGATGACCTCGGGCAGCGGCGTGAAGATAGCAATAAAGCTCGGTGCAAGAATCCAAAAAAGTACCATCAGCACAATACCGATGCCGGAGGTCATCAGCATGCCGGTCTTAAAAGTCTCGCGCACCCGCTTATAGTTCATTGCGCCGAAATTGTAACCGATCAAAGGCTGACAGCCTGCTGCAAAGCCCATAAAAATAAATGTGCCGATGAACATCAGCTTGGACGAAACGCCCATGCCGGCAAGCACATAATCTCCATATCCCTTTGCCTGATTGTTCAGAATAATTATTGCAATGCTCAGCAAAAACTGACTCATACAAGCCGGAATACCGATCAGGAAGATTTCTTTCCAGATAATCTTGTCGCCGCTGAGATAGGACGGCTTGATCTTCAAAAACGCCTTGCCGGAGAGATAGTAATAAGCATAATATACCAGCGCCGACAGATTTCCCAAAATGGTCGCCAGCGCAGCGCCGCCAATGCCCATATCAAATGTGAAAATGAACAACGGGTCTAGAATGACATTGGCAACCGTGCCAATGAGCATCCCCACGATGGAGGGCATGATTGCGCCTTCAGAGCGGAGCAGCTGACCGCCTGCATAATTCAACATCACGGGAATCGTACCGATCAGCATGATCCCCACGTATTGATACGCGTAGGGATACACCTCAGGCGATGCGCCAAGCGCAAGAATCAACGGCTCCATGTACGACAATCCGATGATCATCACGACGACCGCCAAACCTGTGCAGATCATCACGCCTGTCGTCAGCGTTCGATTGGCGCGTTCGCTGTCTTTTTCACCAATACAGCGAGAGATGTAGGAGGCCGCACCTGTAGAAACAATCGTTGCAATGGCCATTTGTATCATAAAAATCGGCGTTGTAATACTTGCGGCTGCAAGCTGATTCTGATCCTGGAGCATTCCGATAAAAAAGGTGTCCACAAGATTGTACAGCACCTGTACCATCATGCCGAATACCACCGGAAGCGACAACTTCAGAATCGCTTTGGGGATGGGGGCTTTTCCCATTAATTCAATTTGTTTATTTTCCATATTCTTTCCATTCATTTGCTTACATATTCCGCCCTTTCAAGCAGACGTTGACAATAATCCTCGAACCGCTGCCATTCTTCCTGTGTCAACGCCTTTGATACTTGATCCAGCCACGCATCATAGACATTGACCACATCGGCAATGTTCTCTTTGCCCTCTTCCGTGATGGTAATAATATTCTTCCGCCGGTTTTCAGGATTGGGCATGCGTTCAATATATCCTTTTCCTTCGAGCGATAAAAGCGCTTTTGCCACCGTTGTCTTGTCCAGCTTTAGAGCCTCCGCTACGTCATCCTGGGACGATTGACTGTGGCCGAAGACAAAAGCGCAAATCAAATGTTCCGTATCCGATACCCCGATCTTTTTAATCTGATTATGGCTATACCCTTTCGCGTACTGCATCAGAGCATATAGCTTGGAAAAGTTCACATTCCGCCCTCCAGACTGATGAAATACCAACAGTTGAAATTGTAACAGTTGCATTTTCTGCTGTCAATGGTGTTCGATAATAATTCACAATGATTTTTGATTCCTCCCTGCACAATCCAGGGTTTGTCTACAGTTTTTGCACGTCGTTGATGACGGTGACCGTCACCTGTTCAAGGGTGCTCTCGAGTATAGTGCGGGCATCGCAGTACAGGCCTGCGTTTTAAAGGCGGCTGACGCACCTCCACACGCACTTCCAGACGTTGGACTTCTCCCCGCGGTTGTTCGTCTTGACAATAGCCTTGAGCAAAAAGTGTCCCTGGAAGACCACTCCTTGCCGCTGTTCGGAAAGGCGTACGTAACCTTGACGAAGCTTTGCACTGCTACTATAATATATACGGTCGTCAAGCTGAAAGGCTTGGCTTTTCAGTGGATTGACGTAAATCCAATTACGCCAGAATCGAGAGTGATCTTTTGAAACAGTACATACTCAAGCACCCGCTTCTTCGCACACTGTCGGAACTGCGTGGTAACACGCGGGCTTGCGTCTTGACCGAGCCCATGTGGGGTCTGTCCATGAATCTTTGCCTTCCATATGCATCCGTATTCATGCTTTCCTTTGGCATGAGCGATGTGCAGGTAGGGTTGGTTGCGTCCATCTATATGTTCTCGCAGACGATCTTTGCCTTCCTTTCCGGCGTGATCGTCGATAAGTACGGGCGAAGGTTCAGCACCATGCTCTTTGATTTTCTGGCGTGGAGCGTACCTTGCCTGATCTGGGCCTCCAGCCAGGGTTTTTGGTTCTTTGCCGTGGCGGCACTTTTCAACGGTATGATGAAGATCACCACCGTGTCCTGGGACTGCCTCACGGTAGAGGACGCTCCAAGGGACAAGATCACCCATATCTATTCCTGGGTCATGATTGCTGGGAACCTATCTGCGCTTTTTGCCCCGATCTCGTCCATATTGGTGGCAAAGCTAACGCTGATTCCCGCCATACGCGTTCTGTATATCAATGCATTTGTGGTGATGACGCTCAAGATCTTCCTTCTCTACAGGTTTTCTACCGAAACAGCCATCGGGCGCATCCGCCGTGAGGCGGTCAAAGATATGTCCTGGTCCCAGATGTTGGGCGGCTACAAAGGGGCCGTAAAGAGCATCATGACATCCCCGGGGACGCGATTTGCCATCGTGATCAGCGTTCTGGTGGAGATTGCCGTCATGATTGGTATGACCTTCTGGCAGATTATCGCGTCCAGGCGAATCGGCATTCCCGATGTGATGCTGCCCATATTCCCCATGGCCAAGAGCGTCCTTTCTATCCTCCTTTTCTTCACGGTGCTGTCCCGCATCAAGCAGTCCAACCTGAGATTGCCCATGTACGGCGGTTTTTTGAGTGCGATCATCAGCGCCCTGCTGCTGATCTGCGTGCCGGGAACTGGTCCGCTGGGTTACTTCCTTCTGTGCCTGTCCTTGGCTTTTGAAGCCCTTGGTTTCGCCATACTGGGCACGCTTCGCGAATCCCTGGTGGCCATTCATGTGAATCCCGAAGACCGCTCCCAGATTATGGCTCTTTTGCAGACCGTGGTAATGCTGATTAGCGTTCCCTTCGGGTACATCGGCGGCGTTCTGAGCGACATCGATAGGGTGTTGCCCTTTGTTTTGAACATCGGCCTTCTGTGCCTGGGGATGCTTGCAACGGCCTTTTTTTTCCGAAGAAAAGAGCCCGATCGACTGTAAGACGTCCACATCATACCAATCCTCGCGGCAATCCACATACATTGCCTTGTCAAATTATGGCTTGACCACAATGATGACCCGAGATTTCTACCAATGCGAGAACTCTGGCAAAGGATCTTCAAGGGTTCGAATTCGGCCACGTCACCATCGTACCCGCCTGCCGATAAAGGAGAACTTATCGGTAGGCGGTTCGTTTTATGCTAAAACCCCTAAAAACAGGCGTTTCTCGGATATGAAGGCAGTTGATCTTTATTATACTAGAGTTGCCAGAAGGACAGCATGTAACGCTAATGCAGGAAGGTATGGTGTGCTATAGCTAGCAAATATGGCCGGAATGAGATATAATGCGTTCTAAGGATGCGATGTTGTATGCGCCCCAGTGCGTGATCTAGGAAAGGATGCGATTTGCGGATGAAGAAACAGGCAGTTAGCGTACTCTGCCTGGTTTGCGCGCTGGTGCATCTCATGATGCTACCAGGATTTGCGGAAGAGAAGCGCACGGAGAGCCAACCGTCCAATTTTTCTGCGAGCGCGTGGACAGAAGCTTTCGATCTACTCCATGAGAGACTTTCGATTGAATACGCGTTTACAGACTGGAAGGGTATCGATTGGAGTGCGATGGGCTCGGCCTGCCGCGCTGAGATTCAGGCTGCGCAGGACAATGAAGACTTGGAGGGTTACTACCTCGCCCTTCGGAGATATATAAACGCGATCCCGGACGGGCATGTGGGGATGTCGTCACTTCGGGAGATCGATCAAAAGTATGTTGGCGGGGGATTTGGCTTCACACCTCTGTTGCTCGAAGGCGGGACGATGGTCGCAAACTGGGTTGATGAAGCGTCGGAGGCATATCAGGCTGGACTGCGTGCCGGGGACGAATTGCTCACATGGAACGGAATGCCCATTGCGGAAGCTGCCGCGCACACACCCACGATCTTCTCTTCCAACGCAGCGACCTACGAGGATGCTACGCTCAAACGCGTGGCTTATCTCGTCCGTGCTGAGGTAGGCGATAAAGCAGAACTAACATTTCAGAAGGGAAAGGGCGAGACAGGCTTCGTTGTTCTGACTGCTTATGCTGACGGCATGATCACGATCAGCAAAAGTTATCCTGTTGCGGTTGTCTCGGATAAACTCCGGGAAATGATCCTTGGCGTCGAAAGCGACACGCCCCCGCTCACGAGCATGGTTGACTTTGAGATACTCGAGGGGAATATTGCATACCTCCGGGTCTGGGGGGAGTTTGATGCCGACCTTACAGGCAGAGGCAGCGCACCCTCCACTCTCGCGCTGGTTAGAAGCGCTGTGAAATCTGCAAATGAATTGGGCTGCAAAGGGCTGATCCTTGACATTCGCAACAATACAGGTGGCCTGGACGACATGGCGGCGGCGATACTTGGCTCGTTCTACACCGAAAAAGCGTTCTATGAATACCAGAACGACTACGATTACTCCACCGGAACACGAATGATCCAGCGTGCGATGGCGGATTCAGACGCATTGATGATCGAGCCTGCAGATGACGTGTTTACTGGTCAGATTATCTCGCTTGTCAACCAGAAGTGTGTGAGCTCAGGTGAAGGTTTGGCTATGGGTATTCGAAACCTTCCGAACGGAGAAACCCTGGGTTTCTATGGCACGAACGGTTCTTTCGGCATGACAGGCGGTGAGGCGCTGATGCCCGGCGGCTTGACGATCCGGTGGCCAGTAGGGCAATCACTGGACGAGAATCAGCAAATTCAGATCGATAGCCGGGGTGGCATCGGCGGTGTTGCACCGACGATACGCATCCCTATGACGCGAGAGCATGCACTTTTGGTCGCGGAGGGAGAGGACGTGGAACTCGCGGAAGCGCTGGCCATCTTGCGTGGCCGCAGACCCAGGAAATAAAACGCGCAAGAGAGGCAACCGACATGTTGAGGATCGCCATTTGCGACGACATTGGCACCGAGCTTATGCATGTAGTCGGACTCACCAATGAGTATCTGGCCGAGCGTAACCTGAGCGCCGACATTCGGGAGTATTCCCACCCGGACGCGCTCCTGACGGCATGTGAGGCCGAAACTTTCCACATATTCTTGCTCGACATGGTCATGCCTATGATCGGTGGGCTTGAGCTTGGGCGGGGCCTACGCCGCATGAGCACCGATGCGCAGATCATCTATATCACCACAGAGCCCGGCTTTGCGCTGGATGCATATTCGGTCAACCCCCTTAACTACCTGCTCAAGCCGGTGGACAAAGGGGTGTTCTTTGCCGCTATGGATATGGCGGCGGAAAAAGTCGGGTTTGGTGAGGAAACCGTCGTGACCGTCAAGACGCGGGACGGTCTGCGCACGCTCTCCACCGATCGGGTCGTCTTGTGCGAATACATGCGCCATACCGTCGTCTACACGCTTGTTAGCGGCGAAAAGGTTGAGACCTCAACCATCTCCGGCAGCTTTGCGGAGCACGTCGTGCCACTATTGAGCGATCGGCGGTTTATCCAGCCGCACGCCGCCTTTGTCGTCAACATGCATTTTGTGGAGCGGCTCTCCAAGGAGGGCTTTTCCATGAAAGGCTGCGCTTTCGCGCCGGTTTCCGGCAAACAGTTTTCCACGGTACGCAACGCATACATGAGCTATCGATTGGGGGAGACGTAAGGTTGCATCTTCACGATATCCTGCGCTCCATCGTCACGAATGCGATGTTTACCATGCTGCTGTTTACGTTGGCACGCCCCAAGTGCCGTCCGCAGGTGCGATGGATGACGCTGGTGGCAATCGTGGTTTTTGATCTGGCCCTGAACATCATTTTCTATCTGAGGAAGGACTATACGACACTGGGAAAGCTGGACATCCTGTTTTTTATCCTTGTCGGGGCTGCCGCGAAGCCACTCTTTCAGGAAACACTCCTGCAGTGGCTCTTCAACTGCCTCACAGCCATGAACGTCTATGCCGCCACGGTCATTGTCAGCTACTACCTCTGTGGGCTGTTTCCGTATCCGAATTACGCTGTCACGGCGCTGCGCTTTCTCCTGTTTGCTGCCGCGATTGTACTGTTTCGCAAGCGCATGAGTCCGCTCTATCGTCAGGTGGCGGAGCAATGGAGCGTCTACCTTCTCGTCGCGGCAAGCCTCTTTATGAATTTTGCGTGGTATTTCATGGCGAGCGACGATGTGGAGCGGACGCTGGATGAGGGTGTCGTTCCACTTCTGCTGTTGGTTTTACTAATGCTGCTCGTTTATCTCGCCATCTTTATTTCTCTTAGAAAAACCTTGCGCGGGGCGGCGCTGCGGGAAGAAAACCAAAAAATCCAATCCGATCGGGAACTGACCCGCCAGCGCCTTTTGCTGATGGATGAAACCGTGCGTCAGATTAGCATCGTGCAGCATGATCGCCGCCACTTCAACAATACGCTGCTTTCTCTACTAAAACGAGGTGAAGCCGACAGGGCCGCCGAACTCATCCGGAAGCAGAGCGAGGCATTGCCGCAAAAGCCGCAGTGCTACTGCCAGAACGTGTCGGTGAACGCCGCCGTCTCCTATTATGCCGAGCTTGCGCAGCAGCGGGGAGTCCGCTGCGCGCTGAGGCTGGACATCCCGGTAAAGCTGAACATTGATGAGCTTTCGTTGACAATGGCCGTATCAAACCTGATGGAAAACGCCATTACGGCCGTCTCGACCCTGCCTGTGGAACAGCGCACGCTGCGCTTTACCGCCGTGAACGCGGGGCAGCTCATTTTGGAATTGGTGAACCCCTATGACGGCGAGGTGCAAATAGGTGAAAACGGCTACCCCATATCCCGCCAGGAAGGGCACGGCAGGGGGACCCAAAGCGTCGCCAAGTTCGTGAAGGATTGCGGCGGCGAGCTGACGTACGAGGTTTCGAATGGGATATTCAAGGTTCGGCTGATGGTGTGAGAAAACACATAAAGAGCAGACCTGTTGGTACTGCATCCACGCCGACTTCCATCTGAATAAACCCCGCGCGTTGGATGTGGGCGTATGCTGCTGGCCGAAGAAGATGTAGATGGAAAAAGCAGGCGACGGACTGTGAAACGACTTTATTCATTGCTCTGACACCGCACCTTTTGTCCACATGAAGCATTCATAGCTCCGTGCCGTCCATCCGGTCAACAAATTTGAGTTATAGGAGGATATGAAAATGAGGTTTCTCTCTTTGATACCGGCGCTCAGCAGTTGGCCTGCCTAAATGCCGATGTTTTCTGTCACGATCCACCCTCCGCGGGAATCCTTTAACATGAAGTTGCCGCTGCCGGAGCGGGACGCGGTGTAATACACGCAGCCAAGCTTGAGCATTCGCTTTCTGAATGTACTGGACGGACGGCTGCTGTTGCAGACGGCCACAATCTTCGGGGCGATTTTTTTCAGGATGGATTCCGGCTGCGCACCGTTATGGTGCGGATTTTTCAAAACTTCCGAACGAAGGGCGCCCGGCTGAATCCGATCGATCTGTGTAAGAATCCGAGCGCTGGTGTCGCCTGTCAGAAGGACCATCTGACGGTTTCCCCGATCTATCCTCAGGATCAACGAATTGTAGTTTTCCCGTACTGAACCACTGGAGCACTTTTCAATCCTGAGCGGACCCAGGCAAGTAAGCGTCAGGTCATTCCAGCGCAGCACACTGTCGGGCATGAGCACAGCGTAGTTTGCGCTTTCCACAGCTTGTCGCTCCTCCCCCAGTGCGGCATATTTGAGGATCGCTGTTTTAACGCCGTCGTGGGGGATGAACACCTGCTCCGGCTGCATTTGGTAGATGATGGGCGCGGCGCCGCCGATGTGATTTTTATGGGCATGGGTGCCGACGTAATAACGAAGCTTGGTGATGCCCATACGCTTCATGTAGTTGATGCATCTGAGGCCGTTGTGGCGATAGCCGGAGTCGATAAACATTGCTTCGCCGTTGGAGACGATCAATATGGCGTCCACGCGGCCCTGGTTCAGGAAATGGACTTGAAAGGTACCCTCGGCGCTTTCCTTGGGCGAAGAGGCGCTCTCGCAAAAGACCGTTAGGCTGGTCAGCATGTGCGCGAGAACCAGCATGGCGATAACAACGCGGTGCCAATGTGGGTTTTTCATATTCCACCCTCCCCGACAGTTGTGATAACGCACGATTTCATCCATAGGTTGGTTCGGCGTCGTCGTATTCACCTTTGTCAATTTTTATTTATCATTTTCGCGCTGGAGTTTGAATCAGCGTCATCAAAGCATCTTCCGCCGTCAGACCGGCTACATCAGGGATTTCAGCTATGGTTTGTCCGTCGTCATTATAAGGCAATTACACTCAACGACACCATTCTCGGTGGTGACTTCAACGCGGGGGTTGATACCAACGGCACTTTCCCGTCGAAATCACAAATGGAGTCGTCTTCTGCCAAAGCGGTGAACGCAAGTAAATACCGACACAATCAAGATGAGCACGAGAAAAGCGACAGAAAAGGGTTTGTTCATTAGGAATATCCTTTCGGCAGCTGGCTGCCACCGGCTATTCGCCGAAGGCCCTTTAGCTTTGCGTCACAGCCTTTCGACTGCTTTGCCGGTTCGAGGTTCTATGCACATTCTATTGGAATTGGTCGTTTATGTCAACAGTTTTTGCGACCGCATCCCATCACCCCGACTCGAACTCCACAGCAAACCTGTCCTCGTAAACGGTGGCTTCTCAATCAGCCGCCGGACAAGCTTCTCGTCATATTCAGCGGCCACTGTCGGTTGCTCCCGCAGGAGCGCGCGCATCCGCATGCGAAACTCATCGCGGTTGGCATTCTCCATCTGCGCCCTGTGATGTTCGAGAAAGCGGTGAAATTTGGCGGTATTACCGGCGTTGCAAGTTCGGGTTTTAGGCTTGGGGGCTGGAAATCCCTACTCCAATAGGTTATAATCGTTTTTGAAAAGGATCGCTCCGACGGATGTGGGTATATAGAGTGGATTGGGACAGTGGGAAGGACTGCGCCGACGCCTGCCCTTCCGTACGCAGGGTAACTTATGTGTTCGACATCACTATGAAGACGCTATCGCCAACAAAGCAGAGAGAACGGAATTATGGAAAGCGAGGAAACGGCAGATGGTGAATCGCATCAACTATGGCA
>JAEZTD010000193.1 GCA_023443705.1 Bacillota bacterium
CCTGCAGGCCGGGCTGGCCGTCTTTGCCGCGACGGCGATGATCGCCTTCAGCGCTGCGACCCTGCCTTCCCTGGCCGAGCCCGCGGCGGCGCCCACGGCGGCTATGACAGCCGCGCCCACCGCGGCGGTTACGCCGATTGCGGCGGCGACGCCGGAAGTGACCGCGACGCTTGCACCTACCGAAGCGGCCGCGGCTGCCCCGGTTGCGACGCCGACCGCGACGACTGCCCCGGCTACAGAGCCCGCGCCGGAAGCGGCGGAGGGCCCGCGCACGGTGGATGTGCCGGTGTTTGACGAGGACAGGCTCCTGACGCTGCCCCGGAACACCGCCGCCTTCTGGTTTCCGGTGCCCGGCGGCACGCGCATTGCGTCCGCCCGGCTGCGCCTCTTCCTCTCCGCCAGCGACACGCTGATCGAGGAAAAATCCACGATGACGGCCTATCTGAACGGCGACCAGCTGGCCACCACATACATTCCGCGGGTAGCCTCAAACGGCGGGCTGTGGACGGTGGACATCCCTTCGTCGTCCGTCCGGGCCGACGGCAGCCTCAATGAACTGAAACTGGTCACCGCCCAGCGGTCCATCGAGGGCGACTGCGCCGACATCGACAACCCCGCCAACTGGGTGAAGCTCTTGAAGGCATCGGCGCTGCGGCTGACGGTTGAGGACGAGGGCGCGCCCGCGCTCTCCGGCCTTTACACCCGGTTCTTTGATTCGCTCGAGAATACCGGCGCGCTGTCCGCCGAATTTGTGCTGGGCGGCGCGCCCGGCGACGCGGCGGCGATGCTGCGCCTTTCGGCGGCGGTCGGCGGCACGTTCCCCTACCGGGACGCCGTGGCGGTCAGCGCAGGCCGCGATGAAACCGGCGCGGCGGGCAACGTGATCCGGCTCGGCGGCGGCGCGGACGCGCTGCCCACGGGCACGGGCTCCCTTGCGGTCAGCCATTCGGGCGGTGTGAACCGCCTTGTGCTGGACGGCGGCGACGCCGAGGGCTTTGAAAAGGCCGTTTCGGCGGCGGCGAACCCCGATCTTCTGGCGCTGATGGACGCGTCCCAAATGACCATCGAAAGCGTCGTGCCGGAAGCGGCGGCGGCATCCGTCAAAAAGGAATCCGGCTACTATACCCTCGCGGACTTCGGTTACGACACGGTGAACCTGGCGGGCGCGTTCCATCAGGAGGCGAGCTTTGCGCTGCCCCAGCCGGGCGGGCTTATAAGCGGCGACAACTCCTACGTGGAGATCCGCTTCCGCCACTCCGAGGCGCTTCTGTCGGACAATTCGCTTCTGACGGTGTACGTCGGCGGCGTGCCGCTTGCGAGCGCCAAGCTGTCGGCGTCAAACGCCGATGGCGGCGTGATCAAGGCGCGCATCCCTTCGGAGGCTCTCGAGGGCGAGACCATCCAGCTCCGGGTGGAGGTCTACAACTACCTGGGCAGGGTGGACTGCTCCAAGGACTACTACGACACCGCCTGGACGGTGATCGATAAAACGTCCGTCGTGTACCTCGAACCCGGCGAGCAGGCGGTCAAGGCCTCCCTTTCGGGCTTCCCGACGCTGCCCGCGGGCAATACCGTCGTGGTTGTGCCGGAGGGCGCGAACGAGGAAACGCTGAGCCTCGCGGCGGCGCTGGCGGTTCGCGCAGGGCAGGCGAACGGCCGCGCGGGCGCGTGGCGCGTGACAACGGCGGACGAGCTTGCCGCCCCGGACGCCGGCGCCGACTACATCTTCCTGACCGACACCCGCCTTTCGGCGCTGCCGGAGGCGGTGAGTAAGGCGCTCCCAATCTCGCCGGAGGGCGGGGGATACCGCGTGTCCGCAGAGGTCGGCGTGGTGTCGGAAGCGCTTCTTGGCAAGGCCGTCTTTCAGGCGATCCGCTCGCCCTGGAACTTTGACCGGCGCGCCTACGTGATCACCTACCCCGAGGGCGGCGAGAAACTGGCCATGGGAATCGTCGAGCGGCGTTCGTCGCTGAACAATCTCTCCGGGCAGGTGGCGGTGAGCGCCGGGTCGGGCGCGACGGCGCTCAAGCTAGCCGGAGAACCGAAGGAAGACAGCGCGCCGCTGACGGTCGAGCGGATCGTCTACCTGATCGAGACGCGGACGGGCTACCCCATCGAGGCGCTGGCCGCCCTTGCCGCGGCGCTGGTCGTAATCCTGATCCTGATCGTCCGCAGCATGCGCAACCGAAGCCGGTTCAGCGCGGCGGCGAAGGACGTCACCCAAAAGAACCGGGAAGCGGCAAAACCAAAGGAAGAAGAAAGTGCGCCGGCGGACGAAACCCGGCAAAAGGAATGAACCGATGCGACTGATTCTGCTCTCCGGCGGCTCGGGCTACCGCCTGTGGCCGCTGACGGACGCCCAAAACCCCAAGCAGTACCTGGATCTGCTCTCTGCCCCGAATGGGCAAAAGCGCTCGATGGCGCAGCGCGTATGGCGTCAGGTGGAGGAGGCGGGCCTCGCCTCCGGCGCGGTGGTCTGCGCCGGGCGCGAGCAGCGCGCCCATCTCGCCGAGCAGATTCCCCAGGCGGCCGTGGTGGAGGAGCCCGCCGGTCGGGACACCTTCCCGGCGGTGGCGCTGTCCTGCGCCTA
>JAEZTD010000233.1 GCA_023443705.1 Bacillota bacterium
TTTTAGGCGTGCTATTGCTTGCCTGTATGGCCATATCGTTCTTGGGGTGCGACGACACAAGGATTTCTGGACATGCGGCGGTTGTAACGCCGGACGCTTCAGCCGCAGCTACGCTCGAACCAACAGCGTCTCTGTTGTAGTCCCACGATGTATGATGTACAGTTCCACATAATCCATATTCAGTCGTTTGAGGCTGTGGTCGATTTCACAAAGAATGTGCTTCTGGAAAGTCGGCTCCATTCATGGTTCAGCCTCAATCAAAAGAACTATAAAAAAAGAGAGCGCATTTCCAATTCATACGCTCTCCCTGTTGGCACGAAGCTTTCCGAACCAATAAAAACCAGTAAGAGGTTCAAGCCATGGGATGGAAGCAACTATTTCCCAAAAACTTCTTATACCTCAATCAACACCTTGATCGCGGTGTCCTTTTCGTTTATGGCGCATTCAAACGCTTCCTGCACCTTTTCAAACGGGAACACATGGCTGATCATTTGCCGGACTTGAAGCTTGCCCTTTGAAATGGCGTTTATCGCCATCGGATATATATTTACATACCGGAATACGGAGATGATATCCACTTCCTTATTGTTGGCCTCAATGAAACTGAAGGGCGTTTTCCCATATACATTCCCAACCATAACGATTTTTCCGCCGGGAGCCACCAGATCTATGGTCAACGCCGCCGTTACGCCGCTTCCCGCAGTTTCAAAAACTATGTCCGCGCCTTTTCCGCCCGTGAGCTCCATCACCTCGTCATAAACATTGCCCGCCGTTGCATTGATGACTGCATCGGCACCCATATTGACCGCGTTATGCAGCCTTAGATCGAAAAGGTCCGATACAATAATGGGCGAAACCCCCATCGCGCGCAAAGACGCGATTGTCATCAATCCAATACAGCCGGCACCCAGAACGACGGCGCTCCTACCCAGCTTTGCGCCGGACCTGTTTGCCGCATGCAGCCCCACGGATAACGGCTCAATCAATGCGCCTTCGATGGTATCCATGTTCTCCGGGAGCTTGAATACCATGCTCGCAGGATGCGCTACATATCTGGACAAAGCGCCGCGGTGAAAGGGCGGAGCCGCCATAAAATCCATTTCGGGGCAAAGATTGTATCGCCCTTCGAGACAATATTTGCATTTTCCACAGCCGCTGCCCGGTTCAACCGCAACCTTGTCCCCCTTTTTCAGATGCTTTACGTTGCTTCCCACTTCTTCGATAATTCCGCCGCACTCATGTCCCAGAATGATCGGCAGAACAGGCGGCATAATCAGGCCGCCATATGACGGGTCCTCAAACAAATGTGCATCCGAACCGCAAATGGTGACATGGCGTATGCGAATCAGCACATCGTCAGCGCCGATCTTTGGGATATCCGTTTCCTTTATTTCAATATGATTCGCCCTGGTTAAAAAGGCGGATTGATTTTTCATGATCGCTTCCTCATCTTTCCTGCAACTTGAAACGGTTGCACACCCTTTTCCACCTGTAACAGCGCAAGCAATTTTGCATGCGAAAACGCCCGGTTTACGGGATGCGGCCGTTTATCGTCCATTTTTAAAGCCCCGCCCTATTCTTCATGCAAAAGTTCATCCAGAGAGACAAGAACGCCTTTCTCCTGAATGTTTTTGCAATGCTTCAGGTACCATTCCACATAACGTTTTGAATTACCCAGCCTGACGCCCAAAAAACAGGACAATCCAAGAAAATCCAGTGCGTTATCGCTACGGATCAGCGTCCAGTCATGCTCTGCAAGCCCGGGATCGTCCACCTTGTAGGGTACGCCCCTGTCGTCCTCGCCCTGCCGCAGGTACCACCGGTAAGCAGCCGCAAAGAATGCAATTCGCTTCGCGTCCGCGTCCGCTTGGATCACTGCGGTAAGCGTGGGAATCATATACACCAGAAGCTTGTTGGCCGCGTCAAAGCACAGCCTGGCAAGCTGATCGCTGACCGCCTTGTTCTTTAACCGCTCCAGGAAGGTCTTTTTGTACAATTCGAAATCCGTGTTCGGCGGCGGCGATAAATAAGGCGCCACATCAAGATCCATATATTGCCGCAGGTAGGCCGCAATGCGTTCATCGCTGGCCGCCTCATCCACTTTACGGTATCCTGCAAGCATCCCCGGGAAGGACAGCATTTGGTGCGTGGAGTTGACAAATCCAAGCTTCATGGCTTCATATTTTGATACGTCCTCGGTAAATTCGACGCCTGCCCGTTCCCATGCAGGCCTCCCGGCCCGGAAATCGTCCTCGATCACCCACTGTATGAAATCCTCGCAATATACCGGGGCGAGATCCTCCTGCCCGTTCATCGCAGAAAGCCGCTGTACATCATCCGCTAAAGTGGCCGGCGTAATGCGGTCAACCATGCTGTTCGGGAAGCTGATATGCGCTTTCGCCCAGTGATAGAGCTGTGCATCGGCTTTCTCAAAGAAAGAAAGGAAAGCGCCCCGGCACACGTCTCCGTTGTGCGGCAGATTGTCGCAGCAGAGTATGGTGACAGGCCTCGCATTTGCCGCGATTCTCTTGCGCAGCCCTGCGGCAATGTAGCCAAAGACCGTTCCCGGCCTCTTTGGGAATGTCAGATCATATAAAATATCTTCATTGGAAAAGTCGAATTCGCGGGTTTTCTTATCAAGATTGTATCCGCCCTCAGTGATGGTGAGTGAAATAATTTTGATACGTGGATCAGCGATTTTGTCAATGATGGCGTCCGGGTTTTCAATACCCCAGAGCAATTCCACCAAGGAGCCGATCCGATGGTATTCATAATCCCCCAGGCGTCCACAAACCGTCAGGCCACAGCAGCCATCCTGTTTCTTCAGATTTGTGTACATCTCCTCATCTTTTTCAAGGATCATTGCGCCGCAAATGCCCCAATCTTTCTGATCGGAATCAGCCAGCAGCAGATTTGTATAATACGCCTGATGCGCCC
>JAEZTD010000334.1 GCA_023443705.1 Bacillota bacterium
ATGCTTCATCCTTCCCTATTTTTTATAGTTCTCGTCCGCAGGCCGCGAACAGGGCGAGCACGTTATCCACCGGCGTACCAGCCTGAACCGCGTGGGAGGGCGCGAGAATGTACCCGCCGTTTTTCCCCAGCACCGCCGCGCGCTCCGCCACCTCACGGAGCACATCCCCCGACGTGCCGTGGGGCAGCGTGGACTGCACGCTGATGCCGCCGTGGAAAGACAGCCGATCACCCCATTCCGCTTTCATACGGGCGGGGTCCATGCCGGCTGCGTCGAACTGCAGCGCCTCCAGTACGTCGATGCCCATGTCGATGAGGCCGGGCACCGCCTCCATGACGGCGCCGTCCGTGTGGTAAATTACCTTTGCACCGTTCTGGTGGACGATTTTGTTTACGCGCACATGGTGCGGCTTGATGCCCTTTGCCCACAACGGCAACGATATCATTAAACCGGACTGCTGGCCGATATCGTCCGCGGTGAAGATCAGGTCGATTTCGCCGCGGGCAGCCTCCAGGCAGCGCCCCATGAATTCACAATAAAAATCGGCGACCCGCCGCATCAGCGCCTCGGCGAATTCCGGTTCGGCTATCAAGTCCATCATCATGTTTTCAAGGCCGCGCATATACCAGGCGGTTTCGAAGATGTTGGCATTGCCGAGAATGATCGCCCGCTCCCCATTTGCCTGTGCCGCGCGGATGATCCCAGGCAGCGCCTTGTAGTCAAACCAGTCGGGGCTTGGAAACCGGTGGCTCTCAAGTTCGCCTGGATCAGTAAGATCACGCAGCGGATAGACCGAAATTTCGTCGTAATACCCTTCTCCGTAAGAGACGGGGCGGCGCTCGACACCCCATATGTCGATGGTTCTGCCGCCATCGAGGCGGACGGAGCGGCCTTTCGGGCCGACGTAGGGCGGTGCGACCCAGCACAGGTCGCTCTTTTCCTCAACAAGAGCCTTCGCGGCGGCGATATCCCGCAGGTTCAGTTGCTTTGCCAGCGCCCGCAGCACCGGTTCGTTCAGTCCGAAACCCAGCGAAAAGGGGATTTTGTCCGGTTCCTCATGCCCAAGAGCCATGAGGACACGTTCTCTGGAATTCATCTGTGTGCCCCCATCTTCGGTAGCCTTCCGGAAGGTGTACTTTCGCCCGAGGGGGAAGCGCTCCCCCCCGGGCGAGAACGGATCAGCCAGCCATGATCTCGTTTATGGCGGCCACGCACTCGGCGATCGCTGTTTCCACATCGGTGCCGGCCATGACGGAGGTGCACATGGTGTTCAACGGGCCGTTGGGGAAGGCATCAATCTGGCTCCACTCCGGCAGCGGCATGTCGCCGGGCACAGCGCGGGTGTTCTGCTCCAGAACCGCCTTGAACCAGTCGGAGGAGAAATTCTCATCGTCCATGACGTCCTTCCAGACACTGACCAGCGACAGGGCCTTCATTGCGGTGATCTGGTTCTCGGTGCTGCAGAAGAACTTCAGCCACTCCTTGGACGCTTCGGGGTACTTGGTGGAGCCGAACACACACACGGGCGCGGCAAACGCGATGGAGGACGGGCCTTCGCCCGTCTCGCTGGGCATGACGGAGCTGGCCGTCACCGCCGCGATCTGGGGCGCGTTGTTCTCAAGATCCCGCAAAAACTCGGCGACGTTGCCCAGGACGATCGCCGCCTTGCCAGTCGCGTAGGAGTCGGTGGACTTGTGGGTGGGGTCGAGCACAGTGGTCGGGAAAAGTTTGTACTCGTACAGACAGTCCTGCATGAACTTCAGCGCCTTGCGGGTCTCCTCGGTGTCGATGGTGAACTGGGTGTAGTCGTCGTTCATCAGTTTGCCGCCGAAGCCTGCCAGCACCGCGAAGAAAGTCTGGTCGAAGCGGGCTTCAGACTGGTTGAACAGAAGGCCCGCGCGGTCCACATTACCAGCGCTGTCATATGTCGTCAGCTTTTTGGCAGCCTCGACAATCTCCGCGTAGGTCTTCGGGAATTCGGTAATGCCCGCTTCTTCAAACATAGCGGTATTGTAGGCGGCAAAGCGCGTGTCGCCGCGCCAGGGCAGGGCGACCCAGTGGCCGTCCACGTAGCATTCGGGCTTCGCAAAATCGTAGAAGCCGTCGGAACCGATTTCCTCGACCACGTCGTCGATGTTCATCGGGCCGTACTCGTCGCCGCCAATGGCCTTCCAGGAATAGGCAAAGAAAGTATCCGCAACGTCGGGCGCTTCGCCGCCGGTCACCGCCAGCGTGTACTTGGTGTGCGCCTGGCCCCAGTCGACGATCGAGTAGTTGACCTTGATGCCGGTCAGCTCCTCAAACTCGGCGGTCATTTTGTCCAGCATCTTGGCCTGGTTTTCAGGATCCGTGCCGTACTTCTGCATCCAGAAGTTTATCTCCTGGCCGCTGTAAGGCTTGTCTGCTTCGGCCAAGGCCGCCGAGGCGAACATACTCATCATGAGAACCAGGGCAGCCAGGATTGCGAGTGCTTTCTTCATGAAGTGAGACCCTCCCTTGTTATATTATAAATCCCATCTTCGGGATTTATATTTGCGCTCCGGAAAATTCGGGTATGCAAACCAAGGCGTGCAACTTCTGCATTCACGCGGATTGTTCGCGCGGGATTTGGAATTGTGGATCTGGGGAGGAGTTATCCTTTGACCGCACCGGCAGTCAAGCCGCTGACCAGGTGCTTTTGCATGAAGCCGAACAGCAC
>JAEZTD010000346.1 GCA_023443705.1 Bacillota bacterium
TCAATCTCGAGGCCGTCGTACTGGGGTTTGATGCCCAGAATTGCCTGGGATACACTGTAAAAGCTCCAGGCGGCGGTGCCGGTGAGCCAGCTGTTCTTTGCTTCTCCGTGCCTTGGCGCATAGGGACCGGCGATCATCTGTGAATACACATAGGGTTCCGTTCGGTGAAGCTTTTGATCCTCCGTATAGCTCGGGCAGGTTCGGCGGTAGGCGTCAAAGGCGCGTTCGCCGTCGCCCAGCACGGTTTCCGCGATGGTGACCCAGGGATTGTTGTGGCAGAAGATGCCGCCGTTTTCCTTGTACCCCGGCGGGTAGGAGCTGATCTCGCCCAGTTCCAAATGGTAACGGGTGTAGGGCGGCGTGTGGATGGCGATGCCGTGGGGGCCCATCAGCCGTTCGCGCACGGAATCCAGCGCCTTTTGCGCCAGCCCTTCCTCCATGCCGATGCCCGCCATCACGCAGAAGCCCTGCGGCTCGATGTAGATCTGCCCCTCTTCGCAAGTGTGGCTGCCCACCTTGCCGCCCAGCGCGTCGTAGGCGCGCAGGAACCACGCGCCATCCCAGCCGTGTTCGAGCACCGCCTTCGTCATTCGCGCCTTTTCGCCAAGGGCGAACTCCGCCTCGTCCGGAAACCCGACGCGGTCGCAGAGCGTGGCGTAATCGTCCGCCACCGAGACATACATGGCGGCGATGAAAACGGATTCGGCGATGCCGCTGTCAAAGTTCTGGCAAGTTTGGAAACTCTCGCCCGGGTTTTTCGAGAAGCAGTTGAGGTTCAGGCAGTCGTTCCAGTCGGCCCGGCCGATCAGTGGCAGGCCGTGGGGGCCCAGGTGCTCCGAAGTATAGCGGAACGAGCGCCGCAGGTGCTCAAAGAGCGGCTCGGCATCCTTCGGATTGGAGTCGAAGGGGACGGATTCGTCCAGTATCTCGTAATCCCCGGTCTCCTTGATGTAGGCCGCCACACCGTAGATCAGCCACAGCGGGTCGTCGTTGAAGCCGCTGCCTACGTCCAAATTTCCGCGTTTGGTCAGCGGCTGGTACTGGTGGAAGGCACTGCCGTCCGGAAACTGGGTGGCGGCGATGTCCAGAATGCGCTCCCGGGCGCGTTCTGGGACCAGGTGCACAAAGCCCAAGAGGTCCTGCGTGGAATCGCGGAAACCCATGCCCCGGCCGATGCCGGACTCAAAATAGGATGCCGAGCGCGATATGTTGAAAGTGACCATGCACTGGTACTGGTTCCAGATGTTGACCATGCGGTCCAGCCGTTCGTCTCCGCTCGCCACCTGATAGTTGGAAAGAAGCCCCATCCAATAGTCTTTGAGCTCCGCAAACGCTTCGTCAAACTGCGCGTCGGTAGCAAAAGCGCTCAGAAGCGCATTGGCGGGGGCTTTGCTTACCACGCCGGGGGTGGAAAACTTCGATTCCTCGGGGTTTTCGCAGTACCCCAGCGTGAAGATGAGGCTCGCCTCCTCACCGGGCGTGAGGGTCAGCGCCAGGCGGTGCGCGCCGATGGGCGCCCAGCCGCTGGCGACACTCTGCGAGGTGCTGTCCGCAAAGACGGCCTTCGGCGCGTCAAAGCCGTTGTAAAGCCCGAAGAAAGCTTCACGATCGGTGTCGAAGCCGTCCGTCCCCCGGTTGACCGCCCAGACGGCGTAATGATTGCGCCGTTCGCGGTACTCGGTTACGTGGTAGATGGCGGAGGGCGCCACCTCAACTTCCCCGGTGGAGAAGTTGCGCTGGAAGTTGGTCATGTCGTCCATCGCATTCCACAGGCAGAACTCGACAACGCCGTAAAGGCTGATTTTTTTCGTATCGCCGGAGCGGTTTGTAAGTTTTACCCTGGTCACCTGCGCTGTGTGGCGGCGCGGAACCAGTACGCAGACTTCCGCACGCAGGCCATCCTTCTCGCCGAGGATCGTGGAATAGCCAAGGCCATGGCGGCACTCGTATTGGTCCAGATCCGCCTTGACCGGCATCCAGCCGGGGTTCCAGACGCGCTCTCCGTCCCGAATGTAAAAATAGGTTCCACCCGCGTCGGCGGGCAGGTTGTTGTAGCGGTAGCGGGTCAATCGGAGAAGGCGTGCGTCCTTGTAAAAGCTGTAGCCACCGCATGTATTGGATAGAAGTGAAAAGAAATCTTCGCTGCCGAGGTAATTGATCCAAGGGTAGGGGGTATCGGGCCGCGTGATCACGTATTCACGACGAGTGTCGTCGAAATGGCCGTAGGTCATGATAAACCCTCCACTCAATAATCTGTCCACTAAAACGATTTCGTTAATGCGCAGATTGCTCGCGCGCTTGTTTCTATCATAGCGTAAATATTATAAAAAAACAAGCGCGGCAGTCCGGAATTCATTCTAAAAATGTACCGATGAGCCGATTTGGCCCAATGAGCCGAAAACGTATTCGGAATCATGGGAGCCGTCGTCCTTATTTCGCGCAAAGTCCTGCATTTATAAATATATTGAAAAAATACGGCGTAAGGAGCTTGCACTGTTCCACGAAACCGCGTATACTATAATTTCGAAAACGGTTTAGTGTGGATTGGGTAAACACGCGCCTGACGTTCAGGCCGCGAAGGGAGAGGTAACCATGGCCGTAACGATCCGGGATTTGTCCCAAAAGTGCGGCCTCTCCGTTTCCACCGTCAGCAAGGCACTCAACGGCTACAGCGACGTCAGCGAGGAGACGCGGGAGCTCGTCAGAACCATCGCCCATGAGATCGGCTACAGGCCCAATTCGCTTGCTCGTGCGCTAAAAACAAACAAGACCTACAACTTGGGCGTTTTGTTTGTGGACGACAATCAGAGCGGACTGACCCATAACTATTTTGCCGCGGTGCTTGACAGCTTCAAAGTGGAGGCCGAGCGCAGGGGCTATGATATTACGTTTATCAACCACAACATCGGAAAGACCAACATGACATACCTCGAGCATTGCCGTTACCGAAACGTGGACGGCGTCTGCCTCGCCTGCGTTGATTTCCAGGCGCCGGAGGTGGTGGAGCTGGTCATGAGCGACCTGCCCGCCGTCACCATCGACCATCTGTTCAACAACCGGACCTGCATCCAGTCGGAGAACCGTCAGGGCATGCAGGCGCTCGTGCGCTACGTGTACGAGAAAGGGCATCGCGGCATCGCCTACGTACACGGCGCGAAATCGGCCGTTACCGAAACCCGCGTCACGAGCTTTCTGCGCACGATGTCCGACCTCGGCCTAGACGTACCGAGCGGCTTTCTGCAGCCCGGCTTGTACCACGATCCCGCCGCGACCTATCAGGTGGTCAGACGCATGCTCTCCGCGCCCCGCCGGCCCAGCTGCATCCTGATGCCGGACGATTATGCCGCGCTGGGCGGCATCGAGGCGGCGGGCGAGGCTGGCCTCAGGATTCCGGAGGATCTCTCCATTGCTGGCTATGACGGCATCAAGTTGATCCAGCGCCTGACGCCCAGGCTGACCACCATCGCCCAGGATACGGCGCGCATCGGCCAGGAGGCCGCCAGGCAGTTGGTGCACCTGATTGAGCGGCCGCGCACCACCTATCCGGAGATCATCTCCGTTCCGACCAGGCTGTTTCCGGGCGACACTGTGCGCGGCCTTGGCATCCTGACGCCCTAACCACAGCAGCAACACCGCCCCGCGTGGGGAACAGGAGTGAAACCATGGGCTTTTCCAAAGATTTCATATGGGGTGCAGCCGCTTCCGCCTATCAGATCGAGGGCGCCGTTTCCGAGGACGGAAAAGGGCTGAACGTATGGGATGCTTTCTGCCGCCGCCCCGGCAAGGTATTGGGCGGCCATACGGGAGAAGTGGCCTGCGATCACTACCACCGCTATCAGGAGGACGTGCGACTGATGGCCGCGCTCGGCGTCAGGAATTATCGTTTTTCGATCAACTGGAGCCGCGTATTGCCGGAAGGGACCGGCGCAGTATGTGCGGGCGGGTTGGGCTTCTATGACCGCCTGATCGACGCCATGCTGGAAAAGGGCATCCGTCCGTGGATGACGCTTTTTCATTGGGAATACCCGGTGGCGCTGCAAAGCTTGGGCGCATGGGAGAACCCGGACAGCCCTCAATGGTTTGCGGACTTTGCGGCCCTCGCCGCGCGGCGCTACGGCGACCGTGTGAAGGACTTTTTCACGCTCAACGAACCCCAGTGCTTCATCGGCCTGGGCTACGGAAGCGGCGAGCACGCGCCGGGGCTTCAACTGCCGGTGGATTCCACCATCGCGATGAGCCACCGGGCGCTGACCGCCCACGGGCTCGCGGTGCAGGCCATCCGGGCTAACGCGGAAGGCGCGCGGATTGGCTATGCGCCCTGTTCGTCGCCCGCCTGCCCGGCCACGGACGCGCCTGAGGATGTCGAAGCCGCTCGGGCGGCCTACTTTGCGATGTCGGAAAACCCCGACCACTGGTTCTGGAACGTCAGCTGGTGGAGCGACCCGGCCATCCTCGGCAAATACCCGGAGGATGGCCTTCGCCTCTACGGGCAGCACCTGCCGAAAGGCTTCGAGAACGACATGTCCACCATCTGCCAGAAGCTGGATTATTACGGCCAAAACATCTACCAGGGCTCGACCTTCAAGGCGGGCGCACTCGGGCCTCGACAGGTGCCAATCGCACCGGGTACGGCGAAAACCGGTATGGGCTGGGCGGTGACTCCGGAATGCCTCTACTGGGGCGCAAGATTCTTGTGCGAGCGCTATGGGTTGCCGCTGGTTATCACAGAAAACGGCATGTCCGATCTGGATGCGGTTTCGATGGACGGAAAGGTGCACGACTTTGCCCGCATCAATTTCCTCCACCGCTATCTTCGCGCGCTCCGGCGTGTGGCGGAGGAGGGCTACCCGGTGAAGGGGTATTTCCATTGGAGCTTCATGGACAATTTTGAGTGGGCCAAGGGGTATGACGACCGCTTCGGCCTTGTTTACGTGGACTATGAAACCCAGGAGCGCATCCCCAAGGATTCCGCCTACTGGTACAAGCGGGTCATGGAGGAAAATGGGGAAGGGCTGTAATTGCTATGTTTGAACGCCGCCCGGCAATGTCGGGCGGCGTTTAAGGCGTGGATTGCGTCAGTTGCGTTCGCCGATGGGCGCCTTCGCCTCCGGAAGCGTAAAGGTGAAGGTGGCGCCTTTGCCTTGCTGCGTTTTTACGCGGATCTCTCCGCCCATCAGCTCGACCACAAGCTTCGCGATGGAGAGGCCGAGGCCCGTGCCGGAAGTGCGCATGCGCGACTTGTCCGCTTTGTAAAAGCGCTCCCAGATGTAGGGCAGGTCCGAAGGGTCGATGCCGCAGCCTGTATCCGATACCGTGAGCGCCACCCGTTCGCCCTCGCGCCGCGCCGACAATGTAACCGTTCCTCCCGGCGGGGTAAAGCTGAGGGCGTTGTCGAGGAGGATGATCAGCACCTGCAAAATTCGGTCCTCACTGCCCATGACGGCGAGGCCTTCCTCCGCTTCCACCGAAAGTTCCACTTTACCCTCCGCGGCGCGCGCCTTCATGCGGCGGCCCGCGGCTTCAAGGATGCCCTCCGGCTCCATCGGCTCCAGATCCAGCTTGATGCGACCTTCCTGCAAGCGGCTCAGGTCCAGCATCTCGCCGATCAGTTTTTCAAGCCTCAGGGATTCCTGATAGATGATCCTGTAGCTTTCCTGCCGCTCGGCCTCGGTGTCGATGTAGCCGTCGAGCAGCGGCTCCGCCATGCCCCGGATGCCGGTGAGCGGCGTGCGGAGTTCATGGGAGATGTTGGCGATATAGTCCCTGCGCATCTGCTCCAACCGCTCGGCCTCGGAGATGTCGCGCAAGAGGCATACCGCGCCGATGGCCGCGCCGCTTTCGGTGTGGATGGGGGAGGCGGCGGCTTCGATAACGCGCCCCTGCACCTTGAAGCGGCGTACGACGCGCTCATCCCCTTCAGAGGCGCTGCGCAGCATTTCCGTCAGCTGTTCTTTGATGTTCTGCGCCATGTCCGACCGGGGCGGCGCGGAGAGGAGTTCCAGCGCGGCGCGGTTGTGATGTACCACGCGGCCGTCGCGGTCCACGGCGATGATGCCCTCACCGATGGAGGACAGCACCTTTTCCAGTTTGGTCTTTTCCTCGCTCAAATTGTTGATGACGGTGGAGAGCCGGTCGGACAGGAGGTTCAGCGTCGTTCCCAGCTGGCCGATCTCATCGTTCTGTGTGATCGCCACGCGCTCGCCGTAAAAGCCCTCGGACATCCGCGAAGCCGTCCGGTTGAGGGCGGTCAAAGGCTGCGTGATGCGCCGGCTGAACAGGTAGGCGATGCCCGAGGCGATGGCGCCCGCGATGAGAAATGCGATGGCCATCAGCCGGATCAGGTTCCGGTTGGCCACGCTGATCGCGCGCAGCGGGCGGCAAAGGAGCAGCGCGCCCTTGGTAACGCCGGAATTGTTCTTGATGGGCGCGCCTGCAAAGACCATCTGATCCTTCATAAAATCCAGCTTGCGCACGTCTACGGCGGTGTTGCCGTCGAGCAGCGAACGCAAAAGCTCCTGATCGAGGGCGTCGATCACGTCCAGCAACTGATAGTCCTCGGGGTCGTCCTCTTTGTACAGGTCCGGACGCCTCAAAGACGGTGCGGCCCTGGCCTTCATGTCGCTGTCCACGTAGATCACCTGCGCGTCCGTCAGTGTTTGCATTTCCCCGATGCGCGGCAAATCAAGCACCCGGGAGGCTCCGCCCGGCCGCTTGAGTATCCCGGTCAGCGCTTCCGCCTTGCGAAGGAGGTCCTCTTTGGTGGAGCGGATGAGGTATCCCCGGAGAAGCGCATAACTGACGACGCCTGTCAGCAGAATGATGACAAGCGTCAGCGCCAGGTACCCGGCGAGCAGTTTGATGAAGATGGAGCTGCCGCCCGCGCGTTTATTGGATAACTTCAAACCGGTATCCGACTCCCCACACCGTTTTTATGTCCCATGGGTTGCCTGCCTGGCAGAGCTTTGCGCGGATGCGCTTGATATGGCTGTCAACCGCGCGGGTATCACCCAGGAAGTCATAGCCCCATATGCTCTGTAGAAGGTGTTCCCGGCTGAACACCATGCCGGGATTTGAGGCCAGCGTCCACAGGATTTCAATCTCCTTGGGCGTGCAGGGCACCACTTGTCCGCCCAGCTTTACGATGAAAGTTCCCATGTCGATGTCGAGGGTTGATACCACCAGATGTTTGCTCTTTTCGTCTTCCTTCAGCTCATACATGCGCCGGAGCACCGCCTTCACGCGGGCCAGCACCTCCCGTGGGCTGAACGGCTTTGTGATGTAGTCGTCAGCACCCAGTTCAAGCCCCAAGAGCTTATCGAACTCCTCGCCCTTGGCCGTCAGCATGATGATGGGCAGCGTGGAGAACTTGCGCACCTCGCGACAGACCACGAGGCCGTCCATCTTGGGCATCATAATGTCCAGAAGCATCATGTCCGGGCGGGATTGCCGGACCTGACGGATCGCATCCTCGCCGTCGTAGGCGGAGAGCGTCTGGTAGCCCTCGCGACGAAAATACGTGGAAAGCGACTGGTGCACATGCACGTCGTCGTCAGCAATCAAAACGCGGTAGCCGCTGCGGGACTCCTCCATGTAAAGCACCTCCTCTTAATTCTGACCACATCGTACCGCAAATTATCGGCAAAATTGTGTCAGGGCAGGAAATAAAGATGCTTTCCTTTGTTGATTCGCGCGTGTCAGCGCGAAAAGAGCGGCGATTATGTGTCTTGTGCGGCTTCGTGGATTTCTTGGGCGGGTTCCTCCGGTACCGTGTCCGGGTCCATCAGCCGGGCGGGAGGCGCCTCATACATGGGGCGGCTGATCCTGCCGGCCTCGGCGTGGGCTTCGGCAATGATCTCGGTGGCGCGGTTCAGCGCTTTTTTCAGCGTGTCATGGGCCTGATCCAGCCGCTGCTGGGAGAGGGCTCGCAGGCTTTCGGCTTCTTCGTTGGCGTGGCGCATCATTTCGGCGTACTCCACATCGGCGCGGCTGGCCACGGTGAAGGCATAGTCCTTGGCTTCCCGCAGAATGCGCGCGGCCTCCGTGCGCGCGCCGGACAGGAAGGCCAGTTCATCGGACTGCAGCCGCTCCAGGTGCTCGATGCGGTTATTGGCAAGCGCCAACTGGCCAGCGTTCTCGGCCAAAAGGGCGATCTTCGCATTTTCGCTGTTTACCAGCGCCTCTTCCTTTTCCGACAGCGCTTTTTTGGCCTTTTCCTCGGCCTCGGCGGCGCGTTTTTCCGCCTCGGCGGTCTTGCCGGCGGTTTCGTCCAGCGCCTGAACGGCGGCTTCGCCGGATCGGTTGGCAACCCTAAGGCCGATGGCGAGGAACAGAAGCATCAGAAAGAGCGCGGCGATCACGAGAAGGATCTGCCACGGTTCCGCCGCGCTTACGACGCTTTGGGCGCCCGCATAAACCTGTTTTACGAATTCCTGAACCGCCTGCAATGCGCTTTCCATAGCGTTCGCTCCTTTATTTCCCAAACCTGTCTTGCATTGAATTTAGCACGGAGGGTCAGGCCTGTCAAGCCGCGGTTTCGACCGCTTTTGTGGCGAAGCCATGAATAATCTCAAGCGTCAAACGAAACCGTGAATACTTATTCTTGCCAAACGGCAATTTGTGGCGTATCATAAAATGCTGGAGGTGGCATTGATGCATTGGTTTAAAAACGACTATTCCGAGGGCGCGCACCCCCTGGTTCTCGACGCGCTCATCCGCGATAACACGACCCGCACGCCGGGATATGGCGACGACGAAATCTGTGAAGAAGCGCGCGGCCTGATCCGGCGCAAAATCGCCCAGCCGGACGCGCTGGTGCGGTTCATCCCCGGCGGTACCCAGACGAATCAGATCATGATCGCCCACGCACTCAGGCCTCACGAGGCGGTGATCGCGGCGGAGGGCGGCCACATCAGTACCCACGAAACCGGCGCGATCGAGGCCACCGGGCACAAGGTGCTGACCGCGCCCTCCCGGGACGCGAAGCTGACGCCGGAACTGATCGAAAGGGTGCTCGCGGCGCACGGCGGGCCGCACATGGTAAAGCCCGGAATGGTCTACATCTCCGATACCACGGAGTTCGGCACGCACTACACCCTCGCGGAGCTCGAGGCAATCCGCTCGCTCTGCCTTGAGAAGGATTTGATCCTGTACCTTGACGGTGCGCGCCTCGCTTCCGCGATGGCGGCTTCGGAGGGCGACCTCACCATCCGGGACATTGCGCGCCTCACGGACTGCTTTTACATCGGCGGTACGAAAAACGGCGCGTTGATCGGCGAGGCGCTGGTCGTCACCCGGGACGATCTCAAAAAGGACCTCGACTACACCATCAAGCAACGGGGCGCAATGACGGCGAAAGGGCGGCTTCTGGGCATCCAGTTCCGGGCGCTGTTTCAGGAGGGGTTGTATTACGAGATCGGGCGGCACGAAAACCGCATGGCGGTGCGGCTTCGGGAAGGGATCGAGAAGGCTGGTCGGGTGCTGTACACCGATTCGATGACCAACCAACTCTTCGTGTTCCTGCCGGAAGAGGCTATGAACAATCTCGCAAAAGGGTTTCACTTTGAGCCCGGCGGGGAGGAAGACGGGATGAAGATCGCCCGCTTCGTCACTTCCTGGACAACAAACGAGGCGGACGTGGATGCACTCATCGAGGCGCTTCGTTTCTAGACTGTCCTAAAGATTTCGCGTAGAGTGCTTTGTTGGGAAATCAAGCGGCGCTCGGTTCAAATGCATTTGAACCGGGCGCCGCTTTTCAGGAATAGAAATGCAGGTTAATACCGGTTGTCAAAAATGCGGGTGGATTTCTTTTCGCTGCGGGGCAGATCGCCGAGGCCGACCGGCAGCACGATGACCGAGATGCCGATCTTGTTTTTGAATTCCAGGCCGATCTCCGCCGCGGCTTCTTTCGGCTCATAGCCGGGGTTGAGTTCCACGAACAGGCGGCACTCGTCCTTGCCGTTCATGTGGTCCAGCATGAACTGGTATTCGCTGGAGGCCGAAGGCACGCTTATCAGCATCTCGTCGATCTGACTGGGGAAGATGTTGACGCCCTTCACCTTGACCATGTCGTCGGTGCGGCCGATCAGCGTGTCGATTCTCGGGAAGGGGGAGCCGCAGGCGCAGTCGCCTGGGAGGAAGCGGGTCAGGTCGTGGGTTCGGTAGCGGATGAGCGGCGCGCCCTCCTTCTTGAGCGTGGTGATGACCAGTTCGCCGATCTCGCCGTCTGGAACGTTTTCCCCGGTCTTGGGGTCCACGATCTCGCAGTAGAGGTAGTCGTCCCAGATGTGCATGCCGCACTCGTGTTGGCAGCTCATGCCGATGCCGGGGCCGTAGACCTCGGTCAGGCCATAGATGTCGTAGAGCTCGATCCCGAGCTCGCTCGCGATGCGGCGGCGCATCTTCTCGCCCCAGCGCTCGGAGCCGATGATTCCCTTCTTTAGGTGAATCCTGTCCCTGATGCCGCGCTTTGCGATTTCCTCTGCGAGGAGCAGCGCGTAGCTCGACGTGGCGCACAGCACCGTGGACTTCATGTCCTCCATCATGCGAAGCTGCTTGTCGGTGTTGCCCGGCCCCATCGGGACGACCATTGCGCCCAGTCGCTCCGCGCCGTTTTGAAAGCCGATGCCCGCCGTCCACAGGCCGTAACCGGGCGTCACATGCACGCGGTCGAGCTTCGTAAGCCCCGCCATGCGGTAGCAGCGCTCGAACATCACCGCCCAGTCGTCCACATCCTTCGCTGTGTAGGGGATGATGACCGGCGTGCCGGTGGTGCCGGAGGAGGAATGGATGCGCACCATGTCCTCCTCGGGAACGGACAAAAGCCCCAGCGGGTAGGCATCGCGAAGGTCGCCCTTCCAAGTGAAGGGCAGCTTTTCAAAGTCCTCCTGGCTCCGGATGCTTTCGACGTCCACGCCCTCCAGCTTCTTCTGGTAGAAGCTGGGCATCTGCGTGAGCTTTCGAAGCTGCGCCTTGATCAACTGAAACTGGGTTTCTGTCATCCTCACGGCTCAGTCGCTCCCTTCGTAATGGCCGCGGCGCCCAGCCGCAGCGCGCTCAGGTTCACGTTCAGGAATCTGCCGCCGAGTTCGTTTAGCGACGCCTCAACTTCGTCAAGGCCGAACCCCAGCGCGCCGGAGGCCGCCGCCGCGCCGAGAAGCGCCATATTGGCCGAGCGGTCACTGCCCGCCTCGCGGCAGATTTTCTCTGTATCGACGGCGTAGAGCTGCGCCTTCCCGGCGATGTAGGCGAGCATCTCCTCCGCGGAAAAGCTGCCGCCCGCCAGCGCCGCGGTGACCGGCTGCACCGCCTTGGTGCTGGCCACCACCGCTCCGCCGGGCTTCAGGTAAGAAATGCAGCGCACGGCCTCGGCGGGCTCCAGCGCCAGAATCAGATCGGCCGCGCCCTTCGGGATCAGCGGGGAATGGGAGGGGCCGATGCGCACATGGCTGACCACCGCGCCGCCCCGCTGGGCCATGCCGATGGTCTCGGCGGTGCGCGCAAAGCTTCCTTTGGCCATCGCGGCGCGGGCGAGGAGCTTGCTCGTCAGCACCACGCCCTGTCCGCCGACGCCGCATATCAGAATGTTTTGGTTCATCGCACTACACCTCTTTAATGGCTTTGTAGGGACAGATTTGCGCGCACAGCGAGCAGCCATTGCATAGGGACGGCTCGATGGATACCTGACCGTTTTCCACCGTCAGCGCCGGGCAGCCCAGGAGTTTCACGCAGGTATTGCAGGCGGTGCACTTCGAAGGGTCAATCTCGCAGGTCTTTTCCTTTTTGATGTTGGCGATGCAGGGGGATTTGAAGATGACCGCCCGGACGCCGGAGGAATCCATCGCGCGCTTGACCGCGGATACGGCTTCCCGTTGGTTCAGCGGATCGGCCTCGACCAGAAGATCCACGCCCAGCGCCGTCAAGACCTTCGGGATGGATGCGGCGGGAGACCGGTCGCCCATCATCGTCCGGCCGGTGCCGGGATGGGGCTGGTTGCCGGTCATGGCGGTGGTGGAATTGTCGAGGACGATCAGCACCATGTCGCTCTTGTTGTACACCGCGTTGACCACACCGGTGATGCCGGAGGCGTAAAAGGTGGAATCTCCGATAAAGGCGAAGAGCAGCGCGTCCTGGTCAATCCTTCCGATGCCCTGGGCCACGGTCAGCCCTGCGCCCATGCAAAGGCAGGTGTCCACCATGTTGAGGGGCGCGGCGTTCCCCAGCGTATAGCAGCCGATGTCTCCGGTGAAGAAGGCTTTTTTTCCTCGCGCCGCCGCCTTGACCGCGTAAAAGCTCGCCCGATGCGGGCACCCGGCGCAAAGCACCGGCGGGCGCACCGGCAGCGCCGGGCAGCTGTCCTCCGGCGCGGGCACGGGTACGCTGTCCCGGCCCAGGAAGCGCTCGATGTCCTCCCTAACGCTCTCGGCGCTGTTTTCGCCCGCGCACCGGGTGTCGCCGGTCAGCTTTCCGCGAATGATCACGTTCAGGTGATGCCTGCCGGCGATCTCGTTAAGCGCCCGCTCGATCACCGGGTCCAGCTCCTCAAGAACCAGTACCTCCTCCAGATTTTCAAGGAAGGAGAGTGCCAGCTTCTCCGGAAAGGGGTGTGGGGTCGCGACCTTCAGAAGCCTTATTCCATCGAGATCCGCCGATTCCATCACGTATTCGTAGCTGACGCCGCCGGTGGCGACGCCGCGCTTTCCGCCTTTTCCGGATACCGCGTTGTACGGGAAGGCGGAGAATTCGTCGCCGAGGGCGGGGTTCCGCGCCTCGATCTTTAAATGGTTCTGGTAGGACAGGCGGGGGAAGATGACCCAGCGGCCGGGATCACGCTGAAAACCCTCCGGCTCCCGGACCGGGAGCGGAGGGAGTTCCTCCACGCTGGCGCAGCCGTGGCAGACGCGGGTGGTGGGGCGGAAGAGCACGGGCGTCGAATACTTCTCGGAGTATTCAAAGGCCTCCGCGATCAAGCGGTAGGCTTCCTCGGGGCTCGAGGGATCAAACACCGGCAGCTTCGCGTAGGCCGCGAAGTGCCGGGTGTCCTGCTCGGTCTGGGAGGAAATGGGGCCGGGGTCGTCGGCGACGGCCAGCACCAAGCCGCCCTTGACGCCGACGTAGGCGAGGCTCATCAGCGGGTCCGACGCCACGTTCAGCCCCACCTGCTTCATCGTCACCAGCGCCCTGGCCCCCGCGTAGGCCGCGCCCGCAGCCACCTCCAGCGCCGCCTTTTCGTTGACCGACCATTCCACGTAAACGCCCTCGCCGCGGTACTTCGCCGCGGCCTCCAGAATCTCGGTGGAGGGCGTGCCGGGGTACCCGGACACAAACCGCACACCCGCCCGGAGCGCGCCCAGCGCGATGGCCTCGTTGCCCATCATCAGGCGGCGCTTTTCATTGTTATCGAGCATTTGAATCTCTCCCATTTTGTATTTGTCAGAGGATGATCGCAAGGGCGATCAGGGCGGTGGAGAGCGCCATCGCCCCCCAGTCGATCCCCTGCATGCGGTAGGATTTATAACTGAAACCGCGTCTGCGCTGCGAAAACCCGCGAAGCTCCGCCGAAATCGCGCCCCGGTCAATTCGGGCGACCGAACTGATCAGGAGCGGCACGCACATTGGCAGAATCAGAGAAAGCTTTCGAAAAATGTTGCGGGTGTCAAAATCGACGCCGCGGGCGGTCTGCGCCGCCATGATATCCGCCGCTTCTCCGGTGAAAATCGGGATAAAGCGCATCGAGGTGGTCAGCGCGAACACGTACTTGTAAGGGACGCGGAGTTTCTCCACCAGCATCCCGGAGAGGTCGCTGACCTGCGTCACCGAAAGCATGATGGCCAGCGGCAGCGTGGCGGCGATCATCCGAAGGACAAACAGGAGCGAGAACATTACGCCCGCGTCCGTGATCGTAAGCCCCACGACGGAAAAAAACGGATTTCCATCCCGGATGACCAGCACCTGCACCACAAACAGAAGGATGGAAAGCTTGATGAGCGCGGTCGCCATCCGGAACGCACGACGGAAAATTCCGGACGTATAGGCCAGGAACAGCGACAAGGCCAGAATGCCCAGGATGAAAAGGTGGCTGGTATTCATGAAGCAGGCGGCGCAGAGTGCCACGGCGGCGATCATCTTTGTCAGCGGGTTCAGCCGGTGCAGGATGGAACTCCCAGGCACATAATCGAGGAAGCCGCCCATCATTTCACCCGCCTTTCGATGGCGTCCGCCATCTGGCTGATGGTGTAAACGCCATGAAACATGTCGCCAAACCGCAGCGCCAATTGAGGAATCTGCGCCGGAGCCACGGAGGCGCGGCTCAAAAGCTCCGCATCGGTCATGATCTCTCCTGTGGGGCCGTCGCCGATCAGGTGGCCGCCCGTCACCACCAGCACCCGGCGGGCGAAATCCTGCACGATCTCCATGTCGTGGCAGACCATGAGAACCGTCGCGCCGGCGCGGTTGCGCCGGGCGATTTTTTCCATGATCTCCATGCACTCCCGGTAATCAAGGCCGGTGGTGGGTTCGTCCAGGATCATTACATCGGGCTCGCAGGCCATGAGCGAAGCCAGCGCGATGCGCTGGCGCTCGCCGCGGCTCATCGAAAACGGATCTCGATCGCCGTCAAAGCCGAATTCGGCAAGCGTCGAATCGAGGCGGCGCGCGCGCTCGGCGGGGTCGTCCACCGTCAGCGTCAGGCCGAAGAGGAGCTCGTCCCGGATGGTATTTCGGCAGATCTGCCGGTCCGGGTTCTGAAAGAGAAAGCCCACGGTCCGGGCAATGCGGCTGGTTCGAGTAGTTTTCGTGTCCATGCCGCCCACCGAAACGCTGCCCTTCGCCGGCTTCAGAAGGCCATTGCAGAGCTTGGAGAGCGTCGTCTTGCCCGCGCCGTTTTCGCCGA
>JAEZTD010000356.1 GCA_023443705.1 Bacillota bacterium
GGGTATCTACGTGGACGCCGCGACCGGCGAACCGCTGTTCTCCTCAAAGGACAAATACCAAAGCGACTGCGGCTGGCCGGCCTTTGCGAAGGCCATCGACGACAACACCATGGTCTACCGCCGCGACCGCTCTCACGGCATGATCCGCACCGAGATCAGGAGCCGCGGGGGCGACTCCCACCTGGGGCATGTGTTCGAGGGCGATCGTGAATCCCCCTCCGGCGTGCGCTACTGCGTCAACAGCGCGGCGCTGAAATTCATCCCGCTGGAGAAGATGGACGAAGCGGGTTACGGCCGTCTGAAGAAACACGTTGAGTGATTGAAAAGATAGAAAAAGCGCCGCTCGCGAGCGGTGCTTTTTTATCTATAAAGTAGCGAGATTAATGATCGTGTCCGTACAGTTCGTCCCGGGCGGCGTCGCTCAAGGCTTCCTCCAGCGCGCTCAGCTGCTTTTCCACGTCGCGCTGGGTTGCGTACATGGAAAGAAGCTCCTGCCGGGCCGGTTCGTCGAGGCCGTCAAGGCCCATCACATAGTTGGTCTCCTCCGCGACGCGCAGCTTGTCGTCCAGCTCGGCGATGGACTTCACCAGCGCCTGAATCTGGTCGTTTTTGTAGTGGATCAGCCCGTCCAGCACATTTTGCTCGGTGGAATCGGCGGAGGCTTGGTAGGCAGCGGACAAATCCTCCACGTCACCGGCCAGTTTTACGATCTCCGTGTTGGTCGCCATCAGCGCCTTGAGCTCGTCCTCGGTCAATACGCCCAGATCGCGCACGTACTGCTCATAGGCTGCGTCGTCCATGACGTCGCCTTCTTCATCGGTCAGCGAAAGCCCGAACTGAAGGTAGATTTCCGTCTGGCGCTTGCCCAGCCCCTCAATCTGCGCATGGAGCGGATTTGCCTTTTCCCAGTAGGCGGCCAGTTCATCCTCCACGCTCTGCGCGAAGGCGGGGAGTGCGATCAGGATCAGCGCCAGAACCAGCGCCGCGATTCGTTGTTTCATCTCTTTTCTCCTCTTGTTTGTTTTACCGTTTCTTGCCGGTGATCGCGCTTGCAGCCACCGCGAACACTGCGACGCTCTTGACCGCCGCTTCTTCGTACTCGTAGTCGTCCGTGCCCGTCACCCGTGCCATGATCGCCTTGAGTGCCGCCAACTTTTCATCGTAGGACTCGATGAAGCGGACCTCTCCCTCGCCACAGATGCTTGCATAGCGGTAGGTGTAGCGGCAGGCGGTGGCGCCCGTTACCAGATGGTGATCGCAATCCATCTCGAAGGAAACCTTCGGGTGTTCCTTCAAAAGGTCGATCTTGCGCCCTTTGGGCGCGCTGTGGAAGAAAAGCGTCAGGCCATCCGCCCAAGTATAGCCAAAATTCATCGGGACGATGTAGGGCGGCTCCCCGCAGATGCCGAGCCGGCAAACTCTGCAACCGTTCAGAATTTCCTTCAACGGTTCTTTTTCGGTCACTTCCAGGTCTTTCCTGCGCATCAGGGCCCTCCCAATCCGCGAACGGGTTTTTGTCATTATACCATTTGGGATCAAGTTTGGATAGACGGCAGAACCCACCGGAATAACTTGGGCGGTCAGGCGATGCCAAAAGCAAAAAACGTCGCATGGAAATCGTCATCCATCCGGCGCTTTTTGCGGTCATAGAGCTTCTTGCTGGGCTTTGTTCGCGTGACCGGGGAGACCTGCCACGTGCGCCGGGTGCTTTCATCCAGCATGCGGCGCTGGCGCTTTCCCATCTTTTGTTTGGGTAGATTGTTCATAGCGACCCTCCTTGGCGGAAATACACCGTTTAGACGGCGGAGAAACCTTCACGGTTCCACGGGAAAGTGGTATAATGGCAGCGTTCGCATGACAAAACCGGCAAAAACGAGCGAAACATGATCGGGATAAAGGGGAGAGGGCAATGGCCGTGACGGTGGTGGCCGCGGCGGTGGAGCGGGACGGCCGCGTGCTGGTACTCCGGCGTGCGCCGGGACAGAAGCTGGCGGGCATGTGGGAGTTTCCCGGCGGCAAGGTGGAGCCGGGCGAGCGCGAAGGCCGCGCACTGGAGCGGGAGCTTTGGGAGGAACTGGGCATCTCCGGCGAGACACAGGATTTCGTCGCCGAATGCGACTATTCATACGACTTCTACGCGATCAACCTCAGGCTGTACCGGTTCCGCTGGACCGGCGGGGAGATCGCCCTTTCCGTACACGACAGGATGGAATGGGTGGCGGCCGAAGGGCTGGAAGCGGTCAATTTCGCGCCGGCGGACGTTCCGCTGGCGGCACGGCTGCGCGAGGTATTGCGCGCGGAGGCGATTAAGGAGTTGTAACCCGGCGCAACGCGCGCGAATACGCATAAGAAACGGCCGGGGGATGTGAATGGGCATTTTTCGGAAGTACTATCTGGCCTACAGGCGGCCTTTTTTTCTCGCGATCCTCTGCGTCGCGATGGAAGCGGTGTGCGACCTTCTCGGGCCGACGATCATGGCGCGCATACTGGACGAGGGTGTGAGGGCGTCGAACCTCGAGCGCGTCGGCTACTGGGGCGGCGCGATGCTCCTTACCACTGCGGTGGGCGCGCTAAACGCGCTGGCGCGAAACGCGCTGTCCAGCAGGGTATCCCAGCAGGTGGGCGCGGACCTTCGGCGCGATCACTTTGGAAAGATTCTGAGGTTCTCCGAAGCCGGCGCGGACAGGATCTCCGCGGGCTCGCTGATCACCCGGCAGACGAGTGACATAAACCAGATCGTGCAGTTCGTCAACGGCGCGATGCGCATCTTTCTGAAAGCGCCGATCACCTGCTTTGGCAGCATTCTGCTGGCGTCGATGCTGAACCTGAAGCTCAGTCTCGTGGTCTACGGCGTGGTCTTTTTGGTGACGGGGCTGATTGTTCTCAGCATGCGCCTGAGCTACCCTCGCTTTGCCCGACTGCAGCTGGCGGTGGACCGGATGAACTCGGTGGTGCAGGAGTACCTGACGGGCATCCGGCTGGTCAAGGCCTTCGGTACCTATGATGCGGAGTCCGCCCGGTTTGGTGAAGCCAACGAAACCCTCATGCGCCGGGAGGTCTCGGCGCAGATGGTGATTACCCTGCTGTCGCCGCTGATGACCCTGGCCGTCGGCCTCGGCACCGCATTCATTCTGTATCTGGGCGGAAAGCTGTTTGAATCCGGCGCGGCGACGCCGGGCGATATCTCCGCCTTCACGGTCTACATGGCGCAGATCCTCATCTCGCTGACGATGATGACCAACATCTTCACGGTCTTCGTGCGCACGAAGGCCTCCGCGCTGCGCATTAAGGAGGTCTTTGACGCCGAGGAGGACTTTGCGCCCGAAGAAAGCGCGCCGGTTCCTTCCGACGGCAGCGTGGAATTTGACGGCGTTCGCTTCGCCTACCCCGGCGGCAGCGGGCTTTACGCGCTGGACGACGTGAGCTTTAAAGTGGAGGCGGGGCGGAGCCTCGCGGTAATCGGCCCTACCGGCAGCGGAAAGTCCACGCTGGCGTGGCTTTTGCTCCGGTTTTACGATGTGAGTGGCGGAAGGATTCTCTTGGGCGGCCGGGATATCCGCGAGATGAACGTGGAGGCGCTGCGCGCCGCGGTGGCGTTGGCGCCGCAAAAGGCGCTGCTCGTTACCGGTACCGCGGCGGAGAACCTCCGCTGGGGCGATCCGGACGCGGCGGACGAAGAAATGTGGGCGGCGCTGTGGCTCGCGCAGGCGGACTTTCTGAAAAACGCGCCCGAGGGAATGGAACGCCGGCTCGAGGGCGGCGCGGTCAACCTGTCGGGCGGGCAGAAGCAGCGACTTTCCATCGCCCGGGCGCTGGTCAAAAAATCAAAGGTGCTGGTCATCGACGACGCCACCAGCGCGCTCGACGCGCTGACCGAGGCGACGGTGCGGGATGGTCTCGTCCGCGCCCGGGACGGCCGCACGCTGATCCTGATTACCCAGCGCACCACCACGGCGATGTTTGCAGATTCCATCCTGGTGCTGGATGGCGGCCGTGCGGTGGGCCTCGGCACCCACGCGGAACTGATGGATACCTGTGAGACATACCGGGCGCTGTACCGCTCCCAGGTGGCCGGAGAGGGGGCGATGGCATGAGCCAGCGGCGGGCGGGCAAAGAGCCCCAGATCGGCCGTGGCTTTGGTAACATGGCCGCGCGGTTCGCGCCGCACGAGAAGGCGCGGGATCAGCGCGGCACGCTAGTGCGCGTGCTGGCGCTGTACCGGGAGCAGAAGGCCGCACTGGCGGCGGTCGCAATCCTCACCATCGCTTCGGCGGCGCTGCAGGTGCTGATCCCCTACTGGACGGGCCGGGCCTTCAACGCCTTTGCCGGGGACAGGCTGGACGGCGACCTTTTTGAGAAATGCCTTACGGCCGTCGTGCTTCTGACCGTCGCGAACTATATTTCCGGCACCCTCTGCGACCTATTGATGCTCCGGACGTCCCAGCGGCTGGTGCGAGGCCTACGCGCGGCGTTCTTTAGGAAGCTTACGCGTCTGCCGCTTAGGTTCTTCGACACCCGCCCACACGGCGACACCATGAGCCGCCTGTCAAGCGACGTGGACAACATCTCGTCCACCATCGCCCAGTCCACCACGCAGATTCTGTCGAGCGTAATGTCTCTCGCGGGGTCGCTTGCGGTGATGCTGTCCATGAGCCTGACGCTGACGGGGGTTACGCTTCTGTCGGCGCCGCTGGTGGCGCTGCTTACGCGGCTGATTGCAAAGAAGAGCCGCACCCATTTCCTTGCGCAGCAGCGCGCGCTGGGGGCGATGAACGGCGTGGTGGAGGAGACGATTACAGGCCTAAGGCTGGTCAAGGCGTTTTCCCGGCAGCGGGCGGTGCTGGAAGCGCTCGACGAAATCAACGGGAAGCTCCTTGAAAGCGCGTACCGCGCGCAGATCTGGGCGGGCCTCATGATGCCGCTGGTCAACGTGATTGGAAACCTCACCTTCGCGCTGGTATCCATCGCGGGCGGATGGCTTTCGGTCACGGCGGGACTTTCCATCGGCGCGGTGGTCAGCTTCCTCAGCTACTCCAAGCAGTTTTCGCGGCCGCTCGGCGCGGTGGCCGGGCTGTTTGCCACCATGCAGTCGGCGCTGGCCGGCGCGGAGCGTGTGTTCGAGGTGATGGACGAGGCTGAGGAAGCGCCGGACGCACCTGGCGCGGTTGAGATCGCGGCCAGCGGCGGCGTGCGGTTTGAGGACGTGAGCTTTTCCTACGATGGCGCTAAACCCGTGCTGGAGCGCGTGTCCTTTGACGTTCCCGCCGGGCAAACCTGCGCGCTGGTGGGGGAGACAGGCTCCGGCAAGACCACGATCGTGAACCTATTGACTCGGTTCTACGACCCGGACTCCGGCCGCATTGAAATAGACGGGCAGGACATCCGGCGCGTGACGCGGGAAAGTCTTCGCCGCATGTTCTCGGTGGTATTGCAGGACACCTGCCTTTTTACGGGCACCATCATGGACAACATCCGCTACGCCCGCCCCGGCGCGCCGGACGCGGACGTGATCGAGGCGGCGAAGCTGGCCCGCGCCCACGGCTTCATTGAGCGGCTGCCGAAGGGCTACCAGACCGAACTGTCCGGAAACGCCGATTCGCTCAGCGAAGGGCAGCGGCAGCTGCTCGCCATCGCCCGGGCGGTATTGTCGGAGAGCCGCATCCTGATCCTGGACGAGGCCACATCCTCTGTCGATACCAAGACCGAGAAGGACATCCAGCGGGCGATGCTGGGGCTGATGGCCGGGCGCACGTCCTTTTTGATCGCCCACCGCCTGTCCACCATCCGCGACGCGGATCAGATCCTGGTGCTCTCCGGCGGCCGCATCGCGGAGCGCGGCAATCACGATCAGCTGATGGCGGCAAAGGGGCGCTATTATGAAATGGTGGTCAGCCAGATGGGCATGGGGATGGAAGCGCCGGAAGCTCTGCCCGAGGAAATTCGTCAAATAAGGTGATTCGCCGCTCTACCGAAAAATGAAAAAGCACAGGCGGACAAGCGTCCCCTGTGCTTTTCTTGTTCCATGCAGACTAACCGTTCGCGGCCTCGCGGGTCTTGCCCAGGTATGCCTCGCGCACCTGCGCGTTTTCGAGCAGTTCCTGCCCGGTGCCTGAGAGGGTGATGCGCCCGGTTTCGAGAACGTACCCGGTCCTCGCGGCGCGAAGCGCGGCGTTCGCGTTCTGCTCGATCAGGAGGATTGTGATGCCCTCCTTGTTAAGGGTCGTGATGATCGAGAAGATGTCCCGGACGACCATCGGCGCGAGGCCCAGCGAGGGCTCGTCCATCATGAGGATTTTGGGTTTGGACATGAGGCCGCGGCCCACCGCCAGCATCTGCTGCTCGCCGCCGGAGAGGGTGCCCGCCAGCTGCCAGTGCCGCTCCTTGAGGCGCGGGAACATGTGGTAGATGTGCTCGATGTCCGATTCAATCGCGGCCTTGTCGGTGCGCATGTACGCGCCGATGCGAAGGTTTTCAAGCACCGTCAGGTTCGGGAATACGCGGCGCCCCTCCGGCACCAGCGCGATGCCCTTCTCGACGATTTTCTGGGTGTCCATGCCGCCGATGGATTCGCCGGCGTAGGTAATCGTCCCGGCGGACGGCCGCACCAGGCCGCTGATGGCCCGAAGGGTCGTGGACTTGCCCGCGCCGTTTGCGCCGATCAGCGTGACGATGGCGCCTTCCTCCACCGAAAAGGAAATGCCCTTGAGGGCTTCGATGCCGCCGAAGCTGACCTTGAGGTCCTTGACGGTTAACAGGCTCATGCTTCTTCCACCCCCAAGTAGGCCTTGATGACGTCCGGGTTGAACTGCACCTCGGCGGGCGTGCCGGAGGCGATGTACTTCCCGAAGTCGATCACGTAGATGCGGTCGGAGATGTCCATGACCAGGTTCATGTGGTGCTCAATCATGAACACGGTGAGGCCGAACCGGGTCTTGATCTTGCGGATAAAGTCCGAAAGCTCGTCGGTCTCCTGTGGGTTCATGCCTGCGGCGGGCTCGTCCAGAAGCAGAAGGCTCGGGTTCGTGGCCAAGGCGCGGACGATCTCCAGCACCCGCTGCTTGCCGTAGGGGAGGGAGGAACTCTTTTCGTCCTTGACGCTGCCCAGCCCCAGCGAATCAATCAGTTCAAGCGTCTCGCGCCGCATGCGCCGCTCTTCCGCCCAATTGAGCTTGAAGGTGGCGGAGAGGACGTTCGACTTTACGTGCAGGTGCTTGGCGATCAGCACGTTCTCAAACACCGTCAGATCCTTGAACAGGCGGATGTTCTGGAAGGTTCGCGCCACGCCCTTCATCGTGATCCTGTCCGGCGTGTTGGAAATAAGCTTCGTGTACTCGCCATCGTGACCGGCGGCATAGAGCTTTTTCATCTTGCCGGAGGGGAAGCCTTCTGCAATGGTTTCACCGCGCAGCACCACTCGGCCGTTGGTGGGCGTGTAGACGCCGGTAATGACGTTGAAGGCCGTCGTCTTGCCAGCGCCGTTGGGGCCGATGAGGGCCACGATTTCGCCTTCGTTGACGTCCAGCGACAGATCGCTGACGGCGACCACGCCGCCAAACTGCATGGTCACATTGTCCAGATGCAATACGTTATTTGCCATCCCGCGCACCCCCCGTCATCCCGGCGCTTCTCTTCTTCCAGAAGAAGGCCCAGGAGAATTCGTTCGTGCCCATCAGCCCCCTGCGGTAGAACAGCACCACCACCATGAGGAGTACCGAGAACACGACCATCCGAAAGCCGGTGCGCAGCAGCGGCACCTGGAAATCGCCGATGGTGAGCGGCGTATCGAAGAACCTGAGCCACCACTCCTTGGCGGCGGTCACGAGAAACGCCGAGAGTACACTGCCCGTTACCGAGCCGATGCCGCCGATGACCACGATCAACAGGATGTCGTAGGTCATCGCGATCTTGAAGGTGGACGAGTCGATCGACTGCATGAACATCGCCAGCATGCCGCCCGACACCGCCGTGAAGAAGGAGCTGATGACGAACGCAAGGTTCTTGTGCTTTAGAAGGTTGATGCCCATCGCCTCGGCGGCGATTTCATCCTCACGGATGGCTTTGAACGCGCGGCCGTAGCTGGACTTGATGAGCAGTACGATGGCCCCGATGCAAACCGCCGCGATGGCAAAGGTCGTAACAATCGAGCCGAGTTTGGGGATGCTCTTGAGGCCGTAGGAGCCGTTTGTCACGAGGTTCAGCTGCGGGCTCGCGATCAGCGCGCGCACGATTTCGGAAAAACCGAGCGTCGCAATGGCGAGATAGTCGCTCTTGAGCCGCAAAATTGGAATGCCGATTATGGCGGCGAAGGCAGCCGCCACCAACCCGCCCGCGATGAGCGCCAGGAAGGGGTAGGCGGGTTGCAGCCAGGCGGGGGCGCCGTCCAGAAAGGTGCGGAAGGCCATGATGCCGGAGGAGATGCCATCCATATAGTACACGCCTTCGATCTTCCCGGTGGGGATGGTCAGAATGGCCGTGGTGTAGGCGCCCAGCGCCATGAAGCCCGCCTGTCCCAGCGAGAAAAGGCCCGTAAAGCCGTTCAAAAGATTCATCGAAACCGCGGCGATGGCCAGAATCGCGCTCTTCTGCATGACCGAGTACAGCATGCCCTGCGCGAACCGGTTCTCCTCCAGCAGGGTCAGCCCGTAGGAGAGGAGCGCGATTGTGATGAGCGATAGAATCCACTTCGTCGTCTTTTTCATATCGCGTCACACCTTATCCGTAGTCTTTTCGCCGAAGAGGCCGGTGGGCCGAAACAGCAGCATGACGATCAAGAGCACGAACGTGAAGGCGTCTGAGAAGGTGGATTGGCCTGCTGCCACCAAGGCCGTCTCAAACATGCCGATCACGAACCCGCCCACCATTGCGCCCGGAACCGAGCCGATGCCGCCCAGAACTGCCGCTACAAAGCATTTGAGGCCCGGCAGCGTGCCGCTGAACGGGTTGACCGACATGCGGTCGGTAAAGTAAAGGATCGAGCCCACCGCCGCCAGCGCCGAGCCGATTACGAAGGTGGCCGATATGACCGTGTTGATCTTGATGCCCATGAGCTTACTGGTTTCAAAATCCTTGCTGACGGCGCGCATCGCCATGCCGATCTTGGTGTGGTTGATCAGCTGCGTAAGGCCCCAGACCAGAAGGATCGCAATCACTGGCGTAACAAAGGTGACCAGCGACGCCGACACGCTGCCGATTTCAAAGATGCGCTTGAGAAATGGAATCTCCGGGTAGGGCTTCGGCAGCGCCGAGAAGAGGTAAGTGGCCAGGTTCTGCAAGAGGTAGGATACACCGATGGCCGAAATCATGATGGACATCCGGGGAGCCGTGCGAAGGGGCGCGTAGGCCGCGCGCTCAATGGCAAAGCCCAGAAGGATCGTGCACAGGATCACGA
>JAEZTD010000376.1 GCA_023443705.1 Bacillota bacterium
ATGCGCTTTCGGCCAAACTCCGGGCGCTGGCGGACAAGCCGAAGCTGGTTCAGAACACACCGGTAGCGCTGCCCATCCGCGACGTTCGCGTGGCCGGGTTTTCCGGGCCACGTGGATGCCTGACGGACATGGGCAAGCGGATTCTGATACAGCTCGTTTCACTATATGGTTATGACGAACTCAAGCTTGTGCTGATCTATAATCCCGAGGACAACGCGGAATTTGATGATCTGCGCTGGCTGCCGCACGTCCGCTCGGAGGAGACGGGGTTCCGCTTCCTCGCAACCGACGCCGACGAAGTCAAAGAGTTGGATAACCACTTCCGACTTATCCTGGAGCGCCGCGCCGGCGCGAGCGCCGAAAAGTCCCCAAAACCTGAGTTCGTGTTCCTGATCTTCGACCGGGAAACCGCGCTTCACGCAAACTTCTATAACCGGCTGTTTGAACGGCCATACGAAGGCGTACATGTGCTGTGCTTTGCGGAGCGCCAGGAGTACCTGGCCAAAGAGACCGAAGTGATCGTAGACATGGGCGAAGGCGAGTCGGTCCTGTATGACAAGCGCCATCCGGAACGGGGCAGCGTACGATTTATGGACGACGAAAGTGTGCGTCCGTCACTGAGACCCTACGCCACGCGGCTGAGCAACGTCCGTCTGAACCTGCCCGGAACTTCGGCGGCGATGCCAGACATGCTGCGCTTCCTCGAACTCTACGGGGTGGGCAAGATCGAAAACCTGAACATTCTCACCCGCTGGCGGGAGAACAACCCAGCCGTCTCACTGAAAACGCCCGTCGGCGTGGACGAGGCCGGGCAACCGCTATTGTTGGACCTGCATGAGAAGTTCCACGGCCCTCACGGTCTGGTCGCGGGCATGACGGGCTCGGGCAAGAGCGAATTCATCATGACCTATATCCTGTCGATGGCTGTGAACTATTCACCGGACGAGGTGGCGTTCATGCTGATCGACTACAAGGGCGGTGGTATGGCCAAGGCGTTTGAAAAGCTGCCGCACACGGTCGGCATCATCACAAACCTCGACGGCAGCTCGGTCAAGCGTTCACTGGTGTCGCTGGAGAGCGAACTGAGGCGCCGTCAGGCGCTCTTGGTGGAAGCCGGACAACAGGCGGGCAACAGCAACATGGACATCTACGGCTACCAGCGCATGTACCGTGAGAAGGCGGTCAAAAAACCGCTTCCGCATCTTTTCGTGATTGCCGACGAGTTCGCCGAGCTCAAGACCCAGCAAGGCGACTTCATGGAGCAGCTCATCAGCGCGGCCCGCATCGGACGCAGCCTGGGCGTGCACCTGATCCTGGCAACCCAGAAGCCCTCCGGCGTCGTGGACGACCAGATCTGGAGCAACAGCCGGTTCCGGGTGTGCCTGAAAGTGCAGGAGAGGGCCGACAGCATGGACGTACTGAAGCGCCCGGATGCCGCCGAATTAAAGCGAACCGGCCGCTTCTACCTGCAAGTCGGATACAACGAGCAATTCCTCATGGGGCAGTCGGCCTGGGCGGGTTGCCCGTATGCGCCGGCCGAGAGACCCGAACGCAAAGCGGATACGTCGGTTGAAGTGATCAACCGAAACGCTCTGGTACTTCGTCACGAAGACCGCAAGGATCCGGGTATCCTCTCCGGCAAGCTGCCCAAACTGATGGATTCGCTGGTCGCCTACCTGGAAGGCGTCGCCCGGCAGGAGGGGATCTCGGCAGAGCGGCTATGGCTTCCCCCCATGCCGCCGGTGCTGTCCATCGGGGACCTGGAGAGCAGATACATCGCAGGTGCGCCTGGCGGTGCGTTGGAGTCTCTGGTCGGGGAAATGGATGACCCGGAGCGGCAGCGCAAACTGGCGCTGAAGGTACCGCTGTCCGACGGGGGCCACGTCCTGGTTTACGGCGCGACAGGCAGCGGAAAGACGCAGTTCCTGTTTGCGTTTTTGTACAGCCTGATGAAGCGTCATACTCCGGACGAGCTGCATTTGTACTTGGTGGACCTCTCCTCCGGGGCGCTGCGCGCGTTCGTCCGCGCGCCCCACGTTGGGGACGTCGTCCTTTTCGGCGAGGACGAAAAGCTTAAAAACCTGCTTCGGCTGCTGTCCGAAGAGATCTCGCGTCGGCGCGGGCTCTTGCAAGACGCGGGAACGGATTTCGCCGGCTATGTCAAGGCCGGGCGGGGACCGCTCCCGGCGATTGTGGTGGCCATCAACAATTATGCGCCCTTCCGCGAGCAGTACGACGTGCATGAGGACGCGCTCGCCGGGTTGATTCGCGACGGGCAACGCTACGGCGTCCACTTCGTCGTCACCGCCGCAATGTGCGGCGACATGCGCTACAACATGGCCCAGCTCTTCGCCCAGAATTATGTGCTGCAGATGAACAACACCGACGACTACACCATGCTGCTGGGGCGGACGGATGGACTGCTTCCCGCAAAGTACCCAGGGCGTGGCATGACGCGGCGGGACGGCAAACTGTACGAGTTCCAGTGCGCGGCGCTATCCGAGGGCGACCCCTTTGGGTTCGCCGAGCGGTTTTCGGATGAGCTCTCGGCGTCCTGGCACGGCGTACAGGCGATGCCGGTTCCGGTGCTGCCCGAGCGAGTGGATGCGCAGCAGTTGCTGCGCTACGCGCGCAGCGACGGACAGCTCGTGCTGCCGGTGGGCATCGACACCGGGACGCTGAAGCCGGCGTTCTGGAACCTGGAGGAGCGCTACATCAGCCTGTGCCTGTCGGAGGGCGGCGGACAGGACGCGTTCGCGGACGCGGTGGCGAAGCTGGTCAAGGCTTGCTGCCCGCATGAGGTGTTCCGCATGGAGCCTGACCCGGCGAAACCATCCGCGACAGCCGAAGGCGCACGATGGCTGTATGACACGGTGCTTGAGCGCAACAACGCCTACAAAGACGCGATCGCGCGTGGGAAAGCCGCGCCGGAGTTCAAAAAGGCGCTGTGCATCCTGCGGTCTGCAGGTGAAATCTTTCGAATGCTGAGCGAAGAAGACGCCGAACGTTTCCGGCTGGCGCTGGAAAAGGGTGCGGCACCCTACGGTCTGCGCATCCTTCTGATGGACACACCGAATGCGCTCAAGCAGTACCTGCATGCCCCTTGGTTCAAGCAGCACCTCTCCGGGCGGGATGGCCTGTACATCGGCGACGGTTTTTCAAGCCAGATCCTGCTCACCTCCTCCAAGGTGGGGAGCGAACTGGCCCGTGACATCGGAAGCGACCATGGCTGGCTGCTCACAGGCGGAAAACCCAAGCTGATCAAGCTTCCAACGAGCGAGGAGGTGGTCTGATGGACAGGATCCTGGTGGAAATCCTGCTGCCCGCGGCGGGCAGGGCGTTCGACGTGTTCATCCCCGCCCATAGTCCGCTTGGCGAGGTGGCAGCCCTCGCGGCCCGGGCGCTCTCGTCGCTGGCCCGCGGCTGCTTCCTGCCGGACGGGCAGGCCATGCTGTTCGACGCGGACAGCGGGCGTGCATTGGACGCCGGAAAGAGCGCCGCGCAACTCGGCCTTTCCAATGGAAAGCAACTCATCATCACTTGAAAGGATGGATTGGACATGGTAGGAAAGCTCTCGGTGGACCCCGCCAAGCTGGGCATGACGGCACAGGAACTCGCAACCCTCTCGGAGGAGTACGAGGACATCTACACACAGCTTCTGAAGGAAGCCGACAGCATGGGCGCGGCCTGGGACAGCGCGGACAACGCTGCCTACGTCCAGCAGATCAACGGCTGCTGTCAGGCGCTCAAGGCCATGGCAAACCGGCTCGAGATCGCGGGCGAGGTCATCAAGAAGGAGAAGAGCAACTACGAGAAAATCCGGGATAACAACATCACGCAAGTAACCCACTTGGCGAACTAAACATATCAGCATGAAGGAGAGGAACACAATGGGTGGAAACATCACCGTCAGCCCGGATCAGGTTCTACAGATCGCATCGAACATCGAAAGGCTGAACAATGATCTCAGCGAAGCGTTGACCCGCAGCCAGGTTACCGTCAGGGGCCTTGCCGCCAACTGGCAGGGCCAGGCCGCCGAGGCGACCATCCGCGCCTTCGATTCCTTCTACAGCAAATACTCCGGAGAGTACCATGACATGATGCAGGGCTACGTCACCTTCCTCCGGCGCAACGTCAGCGAGAGCTACGCGGACGCCGAGAAGAAGAACACGGGCCTGGCGGATGCCTTCAAGTAACATGTTCGGAGGTGCGGCGGCTTGAACGTGATGGACGACGCGCTGCGGCAGGAGGTGTCCAGGTCTGCCGTCCTGGAGTGCCTGACATATCTGACCAATGAGGTCGATATCCCCGAAGGAGGCATGGCACTGGGCGATTACTATGAGATCGCCAATGCCAAGAGCCCTTCCGGCTCCAGAGAACTGAGCATCGTCTGGGACGCCCTGCGCAACGACCCCGGCCTCGGGGACTACAGGCTGATGGACATGTGCGACGAGGCCGGAAAAGGCTCGTCCCCCTTTGACAAAAACACCGGTGCGCTCGTGCTGCGCAGCCCGCAGAACGAATACTTCGTATGTTTTCAAGGGACGACAAGCGACGAATGGTTGGACAATGCCGAAGGGATGTCCAGGATGTCCTCGCACCAGCAGGATGCCGCGCTGGATTATTTCGACGCCATGGCGGAGAAGTTTGGCTGGACGCAAGGCGATTCCATCAACATCATCGGCCACTCCAAGGGCGGCAACAAGGCGCAGTACATTACGATGGTGTCCCGGTACGGCTACCTGATCGACCAATGCTACTCATACGACGGTCAGGGATTTTCGCCGGAAGCCATCGCGATGATGAAATCGAACCCGCAGTACGCTGAGCAACTCGCGAAGATCCTATCCATCGACGGCGACAACGACTATGTGCACGTACTGGGCGAGACGCTGGTGTCCGAGGAGAACACATACTACCTTAAGACTACCTCGCCCGAAGGATTCGACCCGATGAACCGCTTTCACAGCATCGGCTATCTGTTCGGCAACGGCGAAGGCGACAATCTCTACGCACTGAACGGGGCCTCCCAACGCGGCATGCTTGCGATCTCCGTGAAGCTTATATCCAACGCCATCATGGGCATGGACCCGGAATACCGCGAAATCGCGTGCCTGACGATCATGAATCTGCTTCAGGGCGAAGCTTCTGACTATGCATCCAGGGACGTGTCCGTGACACCTGTCGAGATGCTCAAGGCCATTCTCCTCGATCCCCAATTGCCGATAGGCTCTCTGGCGCAGTTCGTCGCGGCGCTGGTGACCAATCCGGAGGCGGCGCCGCTGGTGCTGGAGATGGGCGGTGAGCTGATCCGCATGGTGTTTGACGCGCTCGGCGCAGAGGGCATTCTGGTGGTGGTTTCGGCGCTTTTCTCCTCTGCCACCCTCGTTGCCGCCGAAGCGCTGGAGCTCTTCCGCCCCTACCTGTGGACGCTGCCCGCTCAGGTGATCGCCCACCTGTTGGACGTGATCGGCAAGGACTTTATCGAATATCTGGGGGACTTGGGTCCGCTGGTCGAGACCGTGATCCAGAAGACCAGGGAGTTTCTGAACGGCGTGTCCAAGTTTCTGTTTGGTGGCGGGAAGGGCGAGATCGGGAAGGCAGCCAGGGCAGCCAAGCCTGAGTTCTGGGCAGACACGGACAAGATGGACCAGTTGGCCAACCGCCTCATGATCGCGCACAACAAGCTCAGGGACGTGAGGCGGGATCTGGGCAGAAATACTCTCAATGCGATTGAGCAGTCGGTCTTTCTCTCCAACGATGTCGCGCACATGCACAACGCGAAGAAACACGTTGAATGCTACAAAAAGTTGAACGACTGGGTACGCTTCCTCCAAAACGCCGCTTCTCAAATCGAAAACACAGACCGGAAAATCGCCTACAAGCTGAATACGAGGGCGGATGGATAGGGGGAGGGCAATGGATTCTTTGGAGTACTGGTTCCGGAGGCACATGCGCGAGGACGCCCAGACCATCGGCGCCGTCATTCCCGAGCTGGAAGCGATCGCGGCCGAGCTGGACGAATGCTGTGGGAACATCGGCGAGGACGTGTGCATCAAGAGCCTGCGTGCCATCGCCGCCGAGCTTAAGCAGGCCAAGCGGTTCGTGCAGTAC
>JAEZTD010000420.1 GCA_023443705.1 Bacillota bacterium
CCGGCCGCCTTCGAGGCGCAGCCGGGCCCGGCTGAAGAGCGCGCCGTGGTCGAGGGTGTGGGCGTCTCTGGCATCATCAAAGGAGAGGTTCGCAAGCGCCGCGAGGTCCGCTTCCACCAGTGCGTCCTCGTCCAAACCGTCCAGATAGGGGTGACGGTCGCGGCCCGAGAAACTGGTTCGCGCCGCCAGCACCACCGTCGCGGACGTCGCGCCCGACACGGTGAGCGCGCCGCCCTCCGCCGTGCAGCGCCCGCCGTCAAGGCGGAGAAGCGCCGACGCCCGGCAGCGCATGCCGCGCCTTTCTGGTTCGTCGTAGTACCGGACCGGGTCTTCGCAGTCAAGATAGGAAGGGACGACGTCGGAGGGCGCGAAGGCGTCCATGTCGATCCTGAATCCCGCCGCGCGGACTTCATGCCGGAGCGGGCTGTTGAGCCGGAGGGTAAAATTCAGCGCGCCGGGCGCGTCCGACGAAAGGCGCAAAAACAGCGCCCGGGCGGGGTGGGAGATGAAAACCTCCATCTCGCAGCCGACGCCGGCGCGGGTGAAGCGGGTCAGGTGCGTCGCGGCGGCGAGGTCCAGCGAGCGGCGATAGCCCGTGACGGGGCCGTCGTCCGAAAAGTCGATCAAAAGGTCGCCCAGCGGTAGGTAGGACTGGGTGAAGCCGCCCAGCATCCTGTCTTCGATCAGAAGCTGCGCCTCGCGGAAGCGCCCGGCGAGGGCGAGGGCGCGGGCTTCGGCGAAGTGACTGGCGGCGTCCGGATTGCACGTATCCTTCGGGTAGCCGGACCAGAGGGTATCCTCGTTCAGCGCGATGCGCTCGTGAACGGGGTTTCCGAAAACCATCGCCCCAAGCCTTCCGTTGCCGAGCGGCAGCGCATCCTCCCAGTGGGCGGCGTATTTTTCATACCAGAGCGTGCGCATGAATACATCCCCTTTCTCTATGGTTCCCGATGGCTGTCCGCCATGAAGCCGCAGGACTCCCGCACGATCAGCGTGGGCTCGAAGTGCTGCGCGAAGCCGTCCAGGTCCGCGCTCTGGGCGCTGACCAGAAGGTTCATCGCCAGCCTGCCCGTCTCTTCGATGTGCAGGTCCAGCGTGGTCAGCGGCGGATCGGTGTAGCGGGCGAAGAACTGGTTGTCGCAGCCTACCAGCGCGATGTCCTCCGGTACGCGCAGCCCCATGCGGCGCAGTTGCCGGAGCGCGCCCATCGCCACCAAATCGTTGAAGGCGACCAGCGCCGTGGGGCGTTCCCGCCCGCCCAGCTGCGCAAAGAGGCTGGATACGCAGGCCTCGCCGTCCAGCGGCGCCTCGCCCACCGTCAGCGGATAGGCCTCAAGGCCCAGCCGCGTCATTTCATCGAGATACCCCTGTTCGCGGGTGTTGGGGAGTTGGGCATCGCCCACGCCGCCCAGGAGCGCGATGCGGCGGTGTCCCAGCTTTGTGAGGTGCCGTATGGCCAGCGACGAGCAGGCTGCGAGGTTCGTGATGAGGCAAGGCAACTCGTGGCGGACCTCCCGAAGGTTGATCGCCACCAGCGGCATCTGTCGCCGGAGCCTCATCATGCAGTCCAGCGCCAGATCGTTTGAAAAGGCGTCGGTCACGTCGCCGGAGAAGATCACTCCGTCCAGCCTGCGGGCGATGAGCTGATCGGTGAAATCCGGCGTGAGCATGGTTCCCCGGGCGATCTGGAACAGGAGGGTCGAATAATTGAGCCGCTCCGCCTCCTGCTGCAGCGCGATGCACATCATGGAGTAGAACGGGTTCTCGATCAGCGGAAGGATGATGCCCAGTGTGTGGGTTTTCTTCCGGGAGAGGCCGGTGGCCACCATGCTGGGGCGGAAATTGTACTTTTCCACCACCTCGAGCACGCGCTCCCGAGTGGCCGACCGGACCGAGGCGCTGCCGCTGATGACGCGGGAAACCGTGGCGATGGACACGCCCGCTTCCTTCGCGATGTCAAAGATGGTGATGTGTTCGTTCATGCGTTTTCCTCCTGTGCCGCGGCGTATGAGGTATATTATATAGTATACATATTTATGAAAGGGTTTACAATAGCCGAGGTGCTGCGGAATCTGCAAATTGTCAGAAATTCGTGCGGGTTTGATGGGCCGATTCCACCACATATTTTTGGAAGTTCACGATTTGGATGATCGAATGATTAATATAGCGTTGACATGCGCCGCGGCGGGTGCTATAATTCTGACTGTGAAGAAAGGGTTTACAAAGCCCGTTCCTTCGCATCCTACGGGCCCTGCGCCCGTATGAAATACACCATCGGGAGGGGTATTCTTGAAAAAGTTGTCTGTCCTTTTGCTGGCGCTCATGCTCGTACTCTCATCGTTCACGGTCGCCACGGCGGAAGCCGCGTCGAACAAGCTGACCGTCTGGTGCTGGGACCCGGCGTTCAACATCTACGCCATGAACGAGGCGGCCAAGGTCTATCAGGAAACGCATCCGGACTTTGTGCTTGAAGTCATCGAGACCCCGTGGAACGACCTGCAGCCCAAGCTGACCACGCTGGCCATGTCGGGCGACCTCTCCGGCATGCCGGACATCTTCCTCTGCCAGGATAACGCGTTCCAGAAGAATGTCATCAACTACCCCGACCTGTTCGCAGACCTGACCTCGGGCGGCGTGGACTTCTCCAAGTTCCCGGCGGCGAAGGTCTCCTACTCGGTCGTCGACGGCAAGAACTACGGCGTGCCCTTCGACAACGGCACCACCGTGCAGGCCATGCGCACCGACATCCTCGAGCAGGCCGGCTACACCATCGCCGATCTGACCGATATCACCTGGGACCGCTTCATCGAGATCGGCAAGGATGTCAAGGCCAAGACCGGCCTTCCGATGATCTCCGGCACCTCCGGCGAGCCGGATCTGGTCATGATCATGCTGCAGAGCTGCGGCTCCTCGCTGTTCAACGCGGACGGCACCCTCAACATCAAGGACAACGCGGCCCTCAAGAAGGTCATGGAAAACTTCGCCACCATGGTCAAAGAAGGCGTGTACGCCGAGGCCAACGGCTGGGACGGCTATATCGGCACCTTCACCACTGGCAATTGCGTCGGCACCATCAACGGCTGCTGGATCCTCGGCTCCATCCAGACCGCGGCGGACCAGGCCGGCAAGTGGGCGCTGACCAACATCCCGAAGGTCGACATCGAGGGCGGCACCAACTACTCCAACAACGGCGGCTCCTCCTGGGCGGTCTCCGGCAGCAGCAAGAACTACGAGCTGGCCAACGACTTCCTGGCGTCCACCTTCGGCGGCTCCGTGAAGTTCTACGAGACCATCCTACCCTCCTCCGGCGCGCTGGCCACCTACCTGCCCGCGGGCGACAGCGACGTTTACAACCAGCCTTCCGAGTACTTCGGTGGCCAGAAGGTCTTCGCGGACATCACCGCCTACGCGGCAAGTGTGCCCTCGAACGCCACAGGCGTCTACTACTACGAGGCGCGCGACGCCGTCGCCACCGCCATCACCCAGGTGCTGGGCGGCGCGGACATCGACGCGGCGCTTGCGGAGGCCGACGCCACCGTCTCCTTCCAGATGGGCGCGTAACGAAACGCATTCATGAATCCTCGAGAGGGGCGGGGTTTCCCCGCCCCTTCCGCATATTTTCCGCCACAGGGGGGATGGGTTGTGACCTCAGGCCACTCCAAGAAAACGGCGAGCGGGTGGAAGCCGTCGCTCGCAGGTCGGCAGAACATCACGGGCTGGGCCTTTCTCCTTCCGGCCAGTCTTATGATCGCCTGGATGAATTTTTACCCGATGGTTCAGGCGGCGCTGTTGTCTCTTCAGGCCGGGCAGGGCGCAAAGCTCAGCTTTGCCGGGCTGCGAAACTATGAATATCTTTTCAAGGACCCGATCTTCCGCCAGTCGATGACCAACAACTTCCTGTTTGTTTTGATTCAGGTTCCGGTCATGCTGGTGCTGGCCTTGATCCTTGCCACCCTTTTGAACGACCCCAAACTCAAATTCCGCGGCCTATTCCGCACGATGATCTTCCTGCCCTGCGCGACTTCGCTGGTTTCCTACTCGATCATCTTCCGCTCGCTGTTTGACATCAATGGCTTTGTCAACACGGTGCTCGTCCGCTCCGGCATCCTCTCCGAGGGCATCAACTGGCTCAACGGCGCATGGACGGCCCGCATCGTCGTGGTGGTCGCGCTGATCTGGCGCTGGACGGGCTACAACATGGTCTTTTATCTGGCGGGCCTTCAGTCCATCGAAGGCTCTATCTACGAGGCGGCGCTGATCGACGGCGCCAGCTGGCTCCAGCGCTTTACGAAAATCACGGTGCCGCTGCTTCGCCCCATCATTCTCCTGACGGCGATCCTTTCCACCAACGGCACGCTGCAGCTGTTTGACGAGTCCTTCAACCTCACCCGCGGCGGGCCGGCCAACATGACCATTACCATGAGCCATTACATCTACAAGGCCACCTTCCAGCAGGTGCCCAAGTTCGGGTACTCGGCGGCCATGTCTTTCGTGATCTTTATTCTGGTGGCGATTCTGGCGCTTGCCCAGATGAAGGTGGGTGACAAGCGATGAAGCGAAATGCAGTTACGGTGTTCAAATACTTCTTCCTGATTCTCGCTTCGGTTTTGTCGGTGTTCCCGCTGTACTGGATGGCGGTATCGGCCACCAACACCAGCCAGACGGTGCTGGCGGGTTCTCTCCTGCCGGGCGGCAACCTCGCGGCAAACTACCGGGCGCTGATTGCCGGGCAGGACATGTGGAACGCGATGAAGAATTCCTTCATCAACGCGTCTTTGCAGACTTTTCTGGCGCTCGCCGTCTGCTCGTTGGCCGGGTACGGCTTTGAAATCTACCACGACCGCCACAAGGACCGGGTGATGTCGATCCTGCTCCTGGCGATGATGGTGCCCTTCGCCGCAACGCTGATCCCGCTGTTTCGGATGTTCTCGCAGATGAAGCTTCTGAACACCTACACAGCCTTCATCCTGCCGGGCATCTCGACGCCGTTTCTCATCATGATGTTCAGGCAGAACGCCCGCGCGTTCCCCCATGACATCATCGAGGCGGCGCGCATCGACGGCCTGACCGAGGTGGGCATCTTCTTTCGGATGTTCATCCCCACGATGAAGTCCACCTACGCGGCGGCGATGACGATCACCTTCATGAACTCCTGGAACAACTACCTGTGGCCCAAGGTCATCATGCAGACCAACGAATCGGTCACCATGCCGATGCTGATTGCCAACCTGATCGCGGGGTACGTGACCGACTTCGGCTCCTTGATGCTGGCGGTTCTCATCTGCACGCTGCCCACCATCGTGATCTTCTTCACGCTGCAAAAGTTCTTTACCGAGGGCATCGCGGGTTCCGTAAAATAAGCGCGGATGACATCCGCTCCCCGCTCTGGTAAATAATAGAAGCGGTTGACTATGAAAACCACCGGAGGTGCGCCATGAAATCGACCCAACCCACCCTGGACTGGCTCTATGACCCGCGCGTATTTGCCGTAAATCGGCTCGACGCGTTTTCCGATCACGCGGTGTACGCCAGCGCCGCGGAAGCAGATCTGGGCAAAACCAGCCTGGTGAAATTCCTCGACGGCGAATGGAAGCTCCACTACGCGCCGGACCTCGGCGGCATGATCCCCGGCTTTGAAGCGACGGACTACGACGTCTCCGGTTGGGCCGATGTAAAAGTCCCCGGCTGCCTTGAGCTGAGCGGCTATGGCGCGCCCCACTACGTCAACATCCAGTACCCCTGGGACGGGCTGAAGCCCATCGCGCCGCCGGAGGTGCCCTCGCCGAACCCCGTGGCGGAATATGCGACGGATTTCGAGCTGCCCGCCCACTTCTACGCAAAGCGCGTGACGCTCAGCTTTGACGGCGCCGTGACGGCGATTTACGTCTGGGTCAACGGCGCGTTTATCGGCTATGCCGAGGACGGCTTCACCCCCTCCCATTTCGACGTGACGGACGCGCTGAAGCCCGGCAAAAACCGGTTGGCGGTGCGGCTCGTGCGTTATTCCACCGCTACATGGCTCGAGGATCAGGACTTCTGGCGCTTCTCCGGGCTGTTCCGCTCGGTGCGGCTGACTGCCAGCGGCGCGGCCCATGTGGAGGATATGTTCGCGAAGGGGCTCCTGGACGATGAGTACCGGGACGGCACGCTGTCCCTGGACATGCGACTGCGGCTGCCGGGCGAGGGCGTCATCGCCCAGGTGGAGCTTGCGGACGAGAGCGGCCGGGCGGTGGTGGATGTCGAGCTGCCCGCGGTGGCGCAAACCGCCTTCAATGTCCCCGTGGCCCAGCCCGCGAAGTGGAGCGCGGAGCAGCCGAACCTCTACCGCCTCAGGGTGACGCTCCGGGCGGCCCACGGCGTCATCGAGGTGGCGGAGACGATGGTCGGCTTCCGCCGCTTTGAGATGAAGGATGGGCTGATGCAAATCAACGGCAAGCGCATCGAGTTCCGCGGTGTCAACCGCCACGAGTTCAGCGCCACCGGCGGCCGTACGCTGACCGACGAGGAGATCATCACCGACATTCTGGAGATGAAGCGGAACAACATCAACGCGGTGCGCACCTGCCACTACCCGAACGACAGCCGCTTCTACAAATTGTGCGACCGCTACGGCCTCTACGTCATCGACGAGGCCAACCTTGAAACCCACGGCACCTGGACGGTCGTCAACGGGATCGACGCGGAGCGCGCCGTGCCCTCGGACAAGCCCGAGTGGCAGGACGCGGTCAACGACCGAGCCCGGTCGATGGTCGGGCGGGACAAGAACCATCCCGCCATCGTGATCTGGTCCTGCGGCAATGAGAGCTATGGCGGCGAGGTCATCTACAACATGTCAAACCTCATGCGCCAGATGGACGACACGCGCCTCGTCCACTACGAGGGCGTCTCCGCGGACCGCCGCTACAACGACACCTCCGATGTGGAGAGCCGCATGTACACCCGACCGTGGGACGTCGAGAAGTACCTGAACGACGCCCCGAAGAAGCCCTACATCCTGTGCGAATACGTGCACGCGATGGGGAACTCCGTGGGCGACATGTTCAAGTACATCGAAATTGCCGAGAAGTACCCGATGTACCAGGGCGGCTTCATCTGGGACTACATCGATCAGGCGATCGCCACCACCGCGCCTAACGGCGCGCTCCGCTACGCCTACGGCGGCGACTTCTACGACCGGCCCACCGACCGCAGCTTCTGCGGCAACGGCATCATGTTCGCCGACCGCACGCCCTCGCCCAAAATGCAGGAGGTCAAGTTCCTGTACCAGCCGGTCAAGATCCTGCCGGAGAAAAACGGCGTTCGGCTAATCAACCGAAACCTCTTTGCGGGCACGGAGGGCTATGTGCTGCGCTTCGAGCTTTTGAAGGACGGCGCGCCCATCGCGTCCGGCGAGGCGCTGCCACGCGTCGCCGCCGGGGCGGAGGCCTTCATCCCGCTGGACCTGCCCGAGTGCCGCGAGCCCGGCGAGTACGTCGTAAACTGCGCACTCGTCCTCCGGGAGGACACCCCCTGGGCGGCCAAGGGCTATGAGCAGATGCACGGCCAGTATGTGTTCACGGTGGCGGGTGAGCGCCACGCGCCGCAAGGCGAGGTGCGCCTGATCCCCGGCGGTTACAACATTGGCGCCCGGGCGGGCGGCCACACGATGCTCCTGTCCTACCAGGAGGGCGGCCTCGTCTCGCTGAAAAAGGACGGCGGTCCGGAGCTGCTCGTGACCGTTCCGTCGCTCAGCCTTTTCCGTGCGCCCACCGACACCGACCGCGGCTGCGGATTTGACCACGAGATGGCCTTCTGGCGCGCGGCGTCGGTTTCCAGCCGCGTCGTGGATGCTGTGCCCTCTGAGCCCGGCGAACCCTTCGCGCTCACCTATCACTACGCGCTGCCCGTCATTCGGGAGCATAAGGCGTATATCACCTACCAGCCGCTGCCGGACGGCGCGGTGCGCGTCACGCTGAAGCTGCCCGGCGTGCCTGACATGGGACAGGTGCCCTCGGTGGGCCTCGCCATGCGGCTGCCCAAGAAGTTCCATAAGGTGAACTGGTACGGACTCGGGCCGGAGGAGAACTACATCGATCGGCTGCACGGCGCGCGCCTGGGCGTGTACGAAACGACCGCCGAAGCAAACCTGACCCGCTATATCGTGCCGCAGGAATGCGGGAACCGCGCCGGCGTCCGCTGGATGACGGTGACGGACGAGGCGGGAGAGGGCCTGCGCATCGAAATGGACGGTGCGCCCCTCGAGGTCACCGTGCTTCCCTACACCGCCAGTGAGCTGGCAAATGCGCTGCACCCGGATGAGTTGCCGCCCATCAGCTACACGGTGGTGGACGTGGCGATGAAGCGCATGGGCGTCGGCGGCGACGACGGCTGGGGCGCCCATACCCATCCGGAGTTCACCATCGACGGCGAGGCGGA
>JAEZTD010000068.1 GCA_023443705.1 Bacillota bacterium
AACCTGATGGGCGGCCTTCTGGTGCTGACCACAAAGCCCTTCATCGTCGGCGACTACGTGAAGGCGGGCGACGCGGAGGGCACGGTGGTGGACATCGGCCTCATCTACACGCAGCTCGCCACCGCCGACGACAAGATCATCTTTGCGCCCAACGGCGTCGTATCCGCCGGACTCATCACCAACTACACAAAGAGCCGCACGCGAAGGCTGGACCTCGACTTCTTCACCGCCTTTGAAGCCGATCCGGAGGGCGTCAAGGCGATCATCTCAAAGGCGCTGGAGGACGAGCGCGTGCTGGAAGACCCGCCGCCGCTGGTGCGCGTCGGCGGCTACGGCGAGGCGGGCGTCAAGTACGCGGTGCGGGCGTGGGTTTTGACCGGCGACTACTGGCCGGTTCTGTACGATGTGAACGAGCGCGTCGGATGCGCGTTCCGCGAAGCGGGCGTCCGCATGCCCGGGCGCGTGGTGGAGGTCAGCCTGCGAAAGACCGATTCAAAGTAAGGCATCGAAAAACCCCGCGTTTCAAATCCTTGACACTTTGTGCAGGGCGGCGTATAATTTCATTTGATATTAACGTTATCGATTAAAGGAAGGGACACAAAAATGGACAAGATGGTGTTTGCACTGTACTTCGCCAACCGGGGATTCTTTCCGGAGACGCTGATTGCGGGCGCGCGGGAGGAACTGACCCGCGCCGTCGAGCAGGCGGGCCACGGCTGGATCGCCATGGACCCGTCCGCGACCCGCAACGGCGCGATCGAAACCGCGGAAGAGGGCCGCAGGTACGCGAAGTTCCTGAAGGAGCACGAGGGGCAGTTTGACGGCGTGATCCTTTGCCTGCCCAACTTCGGCGACGAAAACGGCGCGGTGCCCGCGCTTCGGGACGCGAACGTGCCCATCTTCATCCAGGCCTATCCGGACGAGATCGGCAAGATGGACTTTGAAAGCCGCCGTGATTCCTTCTGCGGCAAGTTTTCGATCGAAGACATGTTCAACCAGTACGGCATCCGCTACACGGTGTTCGCGCCCCACGTCGTCCACCCGCTGTCCGACGCGTTCCAGCAAAACCTTCGGGACTTCGCGGCGGTGTGCAACGTGGTCAAGCGCTGCCGCAGGTACGTGATCGGCGGCATCGGCGCCCGCACCACCGCGTTCAAGACCGTCCGGTATGATGAGCTGGCGCTTGAAAAGTACGGCATCACCGTCGAATCCCACGACCTTTCGGAGCTGTTCGCCCGCATCAAAAACATGAAGGAGGGCCGCGACGCCCTCGCTGAAAAGAAAAACGAGCTGCGCGGCTACGCCGATTTCTCGAAGGCCCCCGCCGAACGGTTTGACACCATCGCCCGGATGGCCGTCGCCATCGAGGACATGATCGCCGAATATCATTTTGATACCGTCTCGATCCGCTGCTGGAACGAGATGCACCAGCAGCTGGGCGTCGCGCCCTGCGTGCTGCTCGGCGCGCTCAACGACCGTGGCATCGCCGCCTCCTGCGAGATGGACGTGGCCAACGTGGTCACCATGCGGGCACTGGAGTCCGCCTCCGGCGCGCCGGCCGCCTGCCTCGACTGGAACAACAACTACGGCGACGACCCGGACAAGTGCATCCTCTTCCATTGCGGGCCGGTGGCCAGAGAACTGATGGCCGCGCCCGGCACCGTCGCGGTGCACAAGATGTTCGCCAAGGGCACCCACCCGGATCAGGGCTGGGGCGTCAACGAAGGGCGCATCAAGCCCATGCCCATGACCTACGCCTCCGCCGCCACGATGGACGGCAAGATCTTTACCTATGCGGGGGCGGGCGAAATCACGGCGGACCCCATCGAGAAGGAATTCTTCGGCTGCGCCGGCGTGGCGAAGATCGACGGCCTCCAGAAGAAGCTGATCTACATGGGCCGGAGCGGCTTCCGCCACCACACCACGCTGACCGAGGGCAATGTGCTTTCGGCGGTCGAGGAAGCCTTCAAGACCTACCTGAAGTACGAAACCGTGATCCTTTAAGCGGGAAAGTACCCGTAAGATCGGTTCCGCGGCCAGCGCGCGCTGGTCGCGGAACCCTTTTCCAAAAGGTCAGCGGGCTTGAAATCTTTACGGATTTCAGGCTCGCGCGGCAAAGCCTTCGCGTCAAAAGATCCGTCAGGAGATTTTGGCGCGGTTTAGCAAGGAGGGGTTTGTATGTCCGTCGCGGGCATCGACATCGGCACCACCGGCTGCAAGATCGCGGTTTACGACGAGGGCGGCGCGCGCTTTCACGCCTACCGGGAGTACCCCGCCGCCCGCTCCCAAGCGGAGCACGAGGTGGACCCCAGGGCCATCTGGGAGGCGGTGCGGGCACTGATCCGGGAAGCCGCCCGGGCCGTCCCGGACATCCGGGGCGTGGGCGTCAGCTCCTTCGGGGAGAGCTTCGCGGTTCTGGACGCGAACGACGAACCGCTGATGGAGGTCATGCTCTACACCGACCCCAGGGGCATCGAAGAGTGCGCCGAGATTTCGCAGGCGCTGGGCGCGCGGCGCGTGGCCGGGATCACCGGCGCGATGCCCCACCCCATGTATAGCCTGTCGAAGCTTCTCTGGGTCAGGCGCAACAGGCCCGGGCTGTGGGAGAAGGCGCGCTCGGTCCTTCTGATGCAGGATTATGTGGTCTACATGCTCACCGGCGTCCGCCAGATCGATTATTCGCTGGCGTCCCGGACGATGGCGCTGGACATCGCCAGGAAGGAATGGAGCCGCGAGATGCTGGACTACGCCGGCATCGACCCCGCGCTTCTTTCAACGCCGGTGCCCTCCGGAACCTCGGCGGGGCCGATCCGGGCGGAATTGCGCGAAGAACTGGGGCTTCCGGCGGAGGCCATCGTCGTCTCCTGCTGTCACGACCAGGTGGCGGCGGCGGTGGGGGCGGGTGTGTTCGAGGTGGGCGTGGCGGTGGACGGCGCGGGCACGACCCAGTGCGTCACGCCGGTGTTCCCATCCGTCGCAAACCCGGAGGTCCTGTACGAGGGCAGCTACGCGGTGGTGCCCTTCGCCGCGGGCAACCTCTACGCCACCTACGCCTTCTCGTTCACCGGCGGCGCGCTGGTCAAGTGGTTCGCCGACCAGCTGGCGGGAAACGCCCGTGCGGAGGCGGCGCAAAGCGGCGAATCAATCTACCGCGCGATCGAGCGCAACATGGCGATCAACGGCCCCACCGGCATCTGCGTGCTGCCTCACTTTGCAGGCGCGGGCACGCCCTACATGGACCCCGGCGCGAAGGGCGTCGTCACCGGCCTTACCATCGAGCATTCGATGACGGACTTCTACAAGGCGGTTCTCGAGGGCGTGGCCTATGAGATGCGCGTCAACGTGGAAAAACTCCGGGCGGCGGGCATTGAGATCAAGCGATTGCACGCCACCGGCGGCGGCGCGAAGTCCGGCAAGTGGCTTCAGATCAAGGCGGACATTCTGGGGCTGCCCATCGACTCCATGGGCGACAGCGAGGCGGGCATCATCGGCAGCATCCTCCTGACGGGCGTTGCCGCGGGCGCGTTTTCAAGCCTCGCCGACGGGTCGAAGGCCCTCGTCAGGAAGCTGGGCGCCTACGAGCCCGACCCTTCGCGGCACCGCGCCTACGACGAGGTGTACCGCCGCTACCGGGCGCTCTACGCGGCGAACCGGAACCTGTAAAAAGAGCCATCCGTCGCGCCGCGCAGACTCCGCGGGTTTTTCATTGCAAACCGCCCGCCTGTCAAAATCCGATTGACACGGCGGGCGGTTCTTGATACCATAAGGTCTGATCCACATAGGATGAGGGGTGACGCGACATGGGCCAGGCGCTACTGTGGGCTGCGGCGGGCACCGGCTTTACGTTTCTGATGACGACGCTTGGCGCGGCGATGGTATTCATCTTCCGCAGGGAAATGACGGGCAGCGTGCAGAAAATATTCCTGGGCTTCGCGGCGGGCGTGATGATCGCGGCGTCGGTGTGGAGCCTGCTCATCCCGGCCATCGAGGAGGCCGAGGCCGGCGGCATGGCGGGCTGGATTCCCGCGGCGGGCGGCTTCATCATCGGCATCGCGTTTCTGTACGGGCTGGATCAGCTGATCCCCCACCTGCACGCCGGCTCCGCCCAGGCGGAGGGCATGTCCTCGACGATGAAGCGCACGTCGCTTCTGGTGATGGCGGTCACGCTGCACAACATCCCGGAAGGCATGGCGGTTGGGCTTTCCTTCGCCCGCGCGGCGCAGCACGGCGGCGACTTTTCGATTTACGCGGCCGCGCTGGCGCTAGCGCTGGGCATCGGCATCCAGAACTTCCCGGAGGGCGCGGCGGTGTCGCTGCCGCTCCGGCAGGAGGGGATGCCCCTTAAGCGCGCGTTTTTCATGGGCAGCATGTCGGGCGTCGTAGAGCCGATTTTTGGGCTTCTGACAGTGCTCGCGGCCACGTTCATCGCGCCCTACATGCCCTGGCTTCTGTCCTTCGCCGCCGGCGCGATGATGTACGTGGTGGTGGAGGAGCTGATTCCGGCGGCGCACCTGGGAGAACATTCCAATGTCGGTACAATGGGCGTCATGGCCGGTTTTTTAATCATGATGATCCTCGACGTAGCTTTGGGATAGAGGGAGATTGGAACGCAAGAAGACTTTTATGCGCTTGTCGCACGCGGGATTTTCCCTTCGCATCAAAAAACCCTATGGTTTTTTCGATGCGAAGGAAGGAATCCTGCGTACGCCTGAAATCCTCACGGATTTCCGGGCGGCGCACTGACCAAAGGTTTAGATAGCGCCACCAATATGCGTACTGG
>JAEZTD010000006.1 GCA_023443705.1 Bacillota bacterium
CCACAAACGCGCTGCCGGATACACTGAGGCGCTCAACGCTGCCAATGATTTGAACGTAGGCGTTTTCAGCGGCGCTCACGTCGGGCACGACGCCATCGATGAAGGCGTCGGCCTCGCGTTCCACGAAGGCGGCTTCCACCACGGCTTCGGGTGCGATCCTCAAGTAAACACTGCCCTCGACCTCAACGCGGCCGATTTTGCTGGAATCGATGCTCACGACAAGCGTATCGCCCGTCGCGTTTTGCGCAATCCGGAGGGTTCCGATGGTGCTGCCGGAAATGCGCACGGCGCCCGACTGGTTTTTAAGGGAAACTTTGTCCTTTTCGACTGTAAGGCTGCCGCCGATGGGCGTATCATACACCTGCCAGCCATCCGCCGCGAGGGCATGCCCTCCCAGCACGATGCCAATGACAAGCACTACAAAAAACGCAAAGGTTGCAAAAGGTACACGTCGGGCTCTGTTGCTGTCCATTTATTGTCCTTCTAAATCCTCTATGTCAAAAACTTGATTGAAATTCTGGATCGCATCGACTATATCGCCCACGAGCATCAAAAAGTTACAGGTCTCGACAGTGATTCAAATTTTTTTATTACACACAAATTCTGCCGATACCCGTCGATGCCGCGGGGGATGGGACTATACCGCCCCTATCGAGCGATGCGCTTGTCGACAACGAACAAAAAACCAGGTTCTGTTTTCTATTCACCCGTGACGGCAACTTATCCGCATGCCTCGTAATCCAAGACCGCGACACATGTCAGTACAAAACCTCATCAAGCCCGACGTCATCACAAGAATCGCGCGTCTTCTCCGGCAAGAAAACGAAGTGTGTTTTAAAAAGCGCTTCACGCGGTCCTCACGCGTTGCGGCGTGAAGCACAAAGGGCATTCCTTGACACAAGCCGCGACCTCTTTTCGAGAATTGCGCCGCTGTTTGCATTGGGCGCGATGACGATCGCATAAAAAAGCGACGCCTAAGTATTGAGCAAAAGCCCTTTCCGAATTCGTTAACACTGTCAAATTTGTGTCATCCCCCTCGATGGAATTGATAAATACAAATCGATATGGTATGATATGATATGGAAGCAACGCACCATCTCGACCCATGAAGAAAGGGGATTCCCATGCGCAAACTCTTAGCCTTTCTCCTGAGCCTGACCCTCCTCGTTACCGCGCTGCCCGCTCTGGCGTACACCGCCGGAACCTACACCGCCTCCGCCCAGGGCAACAACGGCCCCGTTGAGGTTTCGGTTACCTTTGACGGCGACAAGATCACCGGCGTCGCCGTCACCAATCATTCGGAAACGGCGGGCATCGCCGAAGCCCCCATTGAGAAAATTCCCGCCGCCATTGTGGCCGGCCAGACGTTGAAGGTGGACGCCATCTCCGGCGCGACCATGACTTCAAACGCCATCCTGGCCGCGGTCGCGGACTGCGTCCAACAGGCGGGCGGCGATGTGGAAGCGCTCAAGGCCACCGAGGCCAGCGCCGCCGTCGCGGAAGACGAAGAGATCACCTATGATGTCGTCGTGCTGGGCGGCGGCGCGGCCGGTCTGGCCGCCGCCGCGGAGGCCGCTGACGCCGGCGCTTCCGTGGTTCTCTTGGAGAAGCTGTCCCGCCTGGGCGGCAACACGCTGATCTCGGGCGGCCTCGTCTACGCCACCGGCACCAGCTTCCAGAAGGAAGCGGGCGTGGAAGACAGCGCAGAAGCGCTGGTCGAGTATTGGCAGACCCGTGCCGAAGGCAACGCCGATCCGGCGTTCCTCACGCTCGTCGCCGAGAAATCCGGCGAGACCATCAACTGGCTGACCGAGAACGGCGTGGCGCTCACCGGCCCCACGACTTCGGGCACCAGTACCGTGCCGCGCATGCAGTCCGCGGGCGGCGGCTCCGGCCTCGTGCTGCCGCTGACCAAAGCCGTTGAGGATCGCGGCGTGAAGATCTACACCGACACCGCCGCCCAGACCCTCCTCACCGACGAAACCGGCGCCGTGATCGGCGTCGAGGCGCTGGCCGCCGACGGCCACAAGGTCACCGCCTACGCCACCCGCGGCGTCGTCATCGCCACCGGAGGCTTCGACGTCAGCGAGGAGATGAAGGCAAAGTACGCGCCCTCCATCGCCGGCAGCTACTCCTACTCCAGCCCCGGCAACGTGGGCGACGGCATCAACATGGCGATTGCCGTGGGCGCAGACACTGTGTTCAAGGATGGCGCCATCGGTTTCCGCGGCATCCGCGAGGTGTTCTCTTTCGCCAGCCCGCTGGACGGCCAGATCTGGAGCCCCTACCTGTACGTAGACGCCAAGGGTTCCAGGTTCGTCAACGAGGCGATCGATTACCCGATCTTCCACAGCGCCATGCTGAAAAACGGCTCCGACCACTTCTTCCTTATTTATGACGCCGCCACGGCCAACCCCGAGGTGCTGGACGCTGCCGTTACGGAAGGTTACGCGTTCCAGGCCGACTCGATCGAAGCGCTGGCCGAGGCCGCCGGAATGGATGCGGCGACCTTCTCCGCCACCGTCAGCCGCTATAACGAACTGGCCGGCAAGGAAGACGCCGACTTCGGCAAGCCCGCGGCGCTGATGACCGGCATCGGCGACGGCCCCTACTACGCGCTGAAGGTGGTCCCGGCCACCATCGGCTCGATGGGCGGCGTCAAGGCCGACCTCTCCGCCCAGGTTCTGAACGCCGAGGGCGCCGCCATCCCCGGCTTGTACGCCGCGGGCGCCGTGGCCAACGGCGACTTCTTCTACAAGGAATATCCCGCTTCCGGCACTTCCATCCAGATGTGCCTGACGATGGGCCGCATCGCCGGCGCCAGCGCCGCCGCACGCACAAAGTAATCCGAACCCGCGGGAAAAGGCCTCGCGTATCGCGAGGCCTCAGACCATCAACAAAAGCGCCCAGCCCTCTCGGGCTGAGCGCTTTTGTTGATGGTCTGCAACGCCACCAAGCACGCTGCTTGGTGGCGTTATTCTGTCCTTCGGTCAATGCGCCCCGGATAGGTAAAGGTTCGGGCGCACCGGCGTTTTTCCCTCGCATCAAACACCCGTGGTTATCGATGCTTTGACGGCTTACTCCTCCCCCATCTTGCGCCCGCCCCACTCCGAACGCATCAACAGGTTCTGCGTGACGCGATCGCCGACCGCGTTGAATCGCCGTCTATCCTCGTCGCCCACCCCGGCGAAGCAGTCTGCCTCCCACCGGTTCAGGCGCTCGTAAAGATCCGGAACGAGGGCTTTTCCTTGCTCCGTCAGGTGGCAGGACTTAATCCGCCGATCCTGACCGTCGGATCGCCGCTCGATGAGCCCTCTGCCTTCGAGCGCCTGCAAAAGCTTCGTCAGGTTCGCCTTGTCCGTCTGGACGAAGGGTGTGAGACGCCCCTGGGTGATGCCGGGCGACTGAGCCACCACCAGCAGCACCACCAACGCCCGCCACTCTACGCCCATCGGGCGCAGCGCCTCGTCGAGCACAAGCTTGCCATATCGATGCAGTATGCTTATGTCACAAATAAACAAGGGCAACGCTCCGATTCATGTCGTTGACGCAACCGTACACGCCAGGCGTCTCGTCTTCAACCCCGCCGGCTGCGTTTACCTGGCATCGTCCCAGTTGCTCAGCACGACCTCGCACGCCGCGATCATGGCCTGGTGGGCGGTCGCCTTCGCTTCGCTCAGGCCCCAGTTGCTGTCCTGCGCCACATAAAAAGTGTCCAGCAATTGCTTTAGGTCATTTTTTGAGAAATCCAGGTCTGTTTCTTTTCGAAGGGACATGAAGTCGTAGTACATTTCAAAGTTCCGCTCGTAGATCTCATCCAGATAATTTTGCATGCGGCACCTCTTTTAAGATCAGCGCGCAAAAGGACATCCACCCTGCTTCGCGCGCGTCAGCTTGAGTTCATTCTTTAAATAACCGCGCAGTCGCGTTTTACACGTCGGGTTCGCATTTTTTACAGCGGTTCGGGCCGCTCTGCGTCCACCGAGCAGCCGTGCGCAAGCGGGCTGTTCGGGGCGGCTTCCCGCCGGAACCGATGCGTCTTCTGTCTTCTCCGTCATGTTCCGCGAGGCTTCGGCGCAGTAAGGCCCGCCGCGAACGCGGCGGGCCTTTAAGTCACCTATTCGGTTTTCAGGTTCCACCTTGACGGTTGGGTTGCCGCTTCGCCCGGAAACAATCAACATCCCCCCTTCGGGGATGAACCGCCTGGGTCGAACGAATGGTGTTTCCTGATCTACTGTCGGTTGGGGCCTGATCCATCTTCGCCTTGCCAGTGGATGGGTTCGGTCGTCAATTGTTATCGACTATACAAAAACGGGCGAAGCAGGCAACAACGGGTTTCGAAAACTCCTCGGTGTTCAGCGAATCGCCCCCTTTCGAGCCGTCATACCAGTGATCTTTCGGCTCGATTTCATTATAATACGCAATCCCAGCCCTGTCAAGCATACGTAGCGATCTTTCTTAGGCGACAAAGAGCGCAGTAGCCGCCGCATCAGGCGTCCAGGTGCTGCCGACGGCGTAACGGCTGTACTGCGATTCAATGCGGACGACCATCGATCCGTCCGGTTGCCGCTGCGCTTTACTGACGCATTTGGCGGGTACGGCCGGACGGCGCTATAATGATTCATCGCTTTCAGGGCCGGCCTCCTGGCTCCCTCCATGTCAAGCCCTTCCGTGAACTTGAAGCGGATGGTCTTCAATGGTGGCGAAAAAGGATGCTTTTTCTTCAGGTTTTTCTCCTTTTTATACTCTTCCGGCGCTTACTCGTCGTCTTTTTCACCGATCATGCCAAAAATGAACGGGAGCACCTGCCCCGGTTCGATACTGAGCACATGGGCAAATTCGTCGTACAGGCGTTTCTCCGCATCCTTCATCAGCCGCTCGTCCGCCGATGACAGCTTCCGACGGCCCTCTTTCATCTCCCGGTCGCGCTGGTAGAGCGTCTTAATAACGCGCACGATCTCCCGCCGATCTCCCCCGGCGATGATCTCGCCGTATAGGACGCGGCGGCGCGCGTCGTCCTCAATCCAGTTGGTCTCCTCATCGGGGATGGACCGGATCAGCGCCATCACCTCGTCCAACGACAGAATCCGCTGCATTCGCCCCACCAACGCCGGATTGTCCGTCGGAACATAAATTGTGCTGCTCTCCAGATACACCGGCTTGAGCACATAGTACTCCTGCGGCCTGCCGCCCAGCGTCCGCGTGACCATGTCGGATACAAGGCAGATACCATCCACGCCGTAAAGCACCACGTCGTTTACGCAAATCATCTCTTTCCCTCCCTCCGAACCGGTTGGCCCACGAAGGACCCATACTTTTAGTATACCAGATTTTCTGTGAAAATGTCATAGTGAAATTCTCAAAAGTCTTAGCGCTGTGCTGTTGTAAAAAAGTGCGCCGCCTATGAAAGCGCGCGCAACAAGTGATCCTGGGCAGCGGGCGGCCAGTGGAGCGCCAACCAGGCGGGCCTTTCTCGCATGCGCCGCGCTTGGATGCGTTTCATACCATGCCAGGTTTCCCCGTTTACAGCCCCCCGGAGGGTTTCCACAGCTGCGACTTATATGGTATAATGATTCAATAGCGCTTTTTGAGCCCAGCCCAAATGAAGGAGGTTCCCCATGAATACCCTGACACGCCTTCGCCGGACCTTTGTCGGCGACCGCGCCTTCTACAAGATCGCACTATCCATCGCAATTCCGGTCATCATCCAGAACAGCGTTTCAAACTTCGTGAACCTCCTGGACAACGTGATGGTGGGACAGGTGGGCACGGCCGAGATGTCGGGCGTCGCCATCGCAAACCAGCTTCTGTTCGTCTTCAACCTGTGCGTGTTCGGCGGGCTCTCCGGCCCCAGCATTTTTGGCGCGCAGTTCTACGGCGCGGGAGACATGGAGGGGCTGAAGAACACCTTTCGCATCAAGCTGTGGATCTCTCTGTCGATCCTCGTTCTCTCAATCGCCACCTTCCTCGGCTGGGGCGACCAGCTGATCTCGACCTACCTGACCGGCAGCGGCGAAGCGGCAGACGCGGCGCTGATGTTTGCAAGCGCAAAGGAGTACCTTTTCATCATGCTCCTCGGCCTTCTTCCGTTTTCGCTGGCGCAGGCCTACTCGGGCACCCTCCGGGAGACCGGCGAAACGGTGCTGCCGATGAAGGCCAGCATCGCGGCGGTTCTGACAAACCTCGTGGGCAACTGGATTCTGATTTACGGCCATTTCGGCGCCCCGGCACTGGGCGTCGCCGGCGCCGCGATCGCGACGGTCATTGCCCGCTTCGTGGAGCTCGCCATCATCTTCTACGGCATCCGCAAAAACCCGAAATTCTCGTTCCTGCGCGGCGCGTACCGGACGCTGAAGGTTCCGGCGGCGCTTTTCAGATCCGTCATGCGCAAGGGCATGCCGCTGCTCGTCAACGAAGCGCTGTGGTCGGTGGGCATGGCCATGCTGATGCAGATCTACTCCGTTCGGGGGCTGATGGTTCTGGCGGGGCTCAACATCGCCAGCACCGTGAACAACCTCTTCAACGTGGTGTTCATCTCGATGGGCAACGCGGTGGCTGTGATCGTGGGCCAATCGCTGGGCGCTAACGACATGGAAAAAGCCCGCAGAGACGCGTGGAGGCTGCTGGCTTTCAGCTTCGGCTTATGCGTCGGCGTCGGCGGGATTCTGGCCGCACTTTCCCCGGTGCTGCCGCTGATCTACCCGGCGGAGGCGGAGGTGCATGCGCTGGCGACCGTATTCATCCTGACGGGCGCTTGTTTCATGCCCATCTATGCCCTCACCCACTGCACCTATTTTACGCTTCGAGCGGGTGGTTCCACCATCGTCACGTTCCTGTTTGACAGCGCGTTCACCTGGGGCGTCAACATCCCCTTTGCGCTCCTTCTGGTTTACAAGACGAACCTGCCCATGATGGCGCTGTACCCTGTGTGCCAGTCCATCGACCTTCTGAAGTGCGGCATTGGGGTGTTCCTGGTCGGGAAGGGCGTGTGGATCCGCAACATCGTCACCGCCCCCGAGGTCGAAACCGCAGGGTGAGGCGCACGGGCCGATTCCACCGCAGCATCTTTTGAACGCATGAAGGCCCTGTTCCCGTGCGGGAACAGGGCTTAAGT
>JAEZTD010000191.1 GCA_023443705.1 Bacillota bacterium
TTTTGCGCGGCGCTGGCGGTGTACCTCTCCCAGAATTACGACCTCGCCGACAGCATCGAACACGCCAACGTGGCGGCGGGATATTCCACCACCTACTACGGCGCGGCACCCCGGTTCCTGGTGGACAAGAAGACGCTGGACTTCATGGTGGGCGGCCAGCGAAACGAATAAACATCGGAGGGATTTTCCATGTCAGACAAACAGGCGAAGAAGTATTGGAGCGAGTTTGCCGGCGCGGACGGGATCCGGCGGGATTACCTGGCCGACGCCGAGTTGATTAGGCGGCTTGAGCGGCCCAACCGGCCGGTGGATGTGGTGCTGGATACCGACACCTTCAACGAAATCGACGACCAGTACGCGCTGGCCTACCTGATCAAATGTTCGGACAAGCTGCGGCTTCAGGCCATCTACGCGGCGCCTTTTTTCAACAACAAATCCGCCGGACCGGAAGACGGCATGCTGAAAAGCCATCAGGAGATCCTGAACATCCTGACGCTGATGGGCTGTGAGGATCTGAAAAAGTCGGTCTACATGGGCTCGCGCGCTTACATGCCGGACGAACGCACGCCCGTGGAATCCGACGCGGCCGGGGATCTCGTGGCGCGCGCCATGGCCCACACCAGCGAGGACCCGCTGTACGTGATCGCCATCGGCGCCATCACCAACGTCTCTTCCGCGCTGGTCATGAAGCCGGAGATCAAGGACCGCATCGTGCTTGTCTGGCTGGGCGGGCATGCGCTGGAATGGCCGAATAACAAGGAATTCAACCTTTATCAGGATGTGGCGGGGGCAAGGGTCGTATTCGGCTGCGGCGTACCGCTGGTGCAGCTGCCCTGCATGGGCGTGGTCTCGGCCTTCCGCACCACAGGGCCGGAGCTTGAATACCACCTGCGCGGAAAGAACAAGCTGTGCGACTACCTGGTGGACGTGACAACCGAGGAAGCCATCGCCTGCGGCGGCAACGTCACCTGGAGCCGTCCAATCTGGGACGTGACGGCGGTGGCGTGGCTCTTGGACGAGCGCTTCATGCAGGACCGCCTTGAGCACGCGCCGCTGCCCGAGTACGACCACCGCTACGCGCGCCGCATGGACAGCTCGCTGTACAAGTACGTGTACTACATCGACCGGGATCTGCTCTTTGAGGATCTGTTCGCTAAACTCTCCAAGTGAACCGCGACAACCTGCGGTGAAAACCGCTCGTTATATTGAGAGGAGGCTCCCCATGAAAAAATACCTTTCCCTTGTTCTTGCCCTGATGATGGTGATCGGCATGACCGCGGTCGCCGGCGCCGAAGCGGCCCAGCCCCAGAAGATCGTCTGGTTGTCTCAGGGCGTCGGCGACAACGCTTGGGAAGGCCAGACCAAGCCCATTCTGGAAAAATACAAGGAACTGACCGGCATCGAAGTGGTTGGCGAATTCTATTCGTTTGACGACCTGTTCGACATCATCGAGGTCAAGATCGCGTCCGGGTCCGCGGATTACGACGTGATCAGCGTGGACGTGCCGATGGTGGCCGCTTATGCGACCCGCGGCTACATCGCGCCGATGGATCAGTACTTCACCGCCGAGGAGAAGGCCCAGTTCATCGACTCCGCCGTCACGGCGGGCTCCTGGCAGGGCACCTTCTACGCGCCGCCGATGAACACCTCCACCCAGTGCCTGTGGTACAACAAGGCCCTCCTGGCCGAGGCCGGCGTCACCATGCCCGACAGCAGCGTTGAGAGCCGCCTCACCTGGGAGCAGGTTGTGGAAATGGCCAACCAGGTGCTGGACAAGGTCAACCCCGACCGCAACAACGGCATCTTCGGCCTTGACTGGCAGCAGGTGAGCCGCGTGTACCAGATGAACGCGGTCGCCAACTCGCTGGGCGGCAAGAACATCGGCGACGACGGCCTCACCGTGGATGGCGTCGTCAACGACGAAGCCTGGGTCAAGGCGCTGACCTGGTACCAGGGCCTGGTGCAGTCCGGCGTGGCCTCCCAAGGCATCACCGCCGACGAGATGAGCAACTACCTTGCCTCCGGCAAGCTGGCCTTCATGGTCGGCGGCACCTGGACCCCCGCCACCATGGACGGCCTGGGCTTCGCGGACTACGGCTTCTGCGCCATGCCTGCATTCGCGGGCTATGAGGACAAAGTCGGCACCCCGACCGGCAGCTGGCACTTTGGCATCAACAACGCTTCCGCCAACAAAGACGCCGCCGCGGACTTCATCAAGTTCATGACCCTGGGCGAGGGCAGCGACATGTGGCTGGATATCAACCACGACGTGCCTGCCCGCAAGGACAAGATCGACGCCATCATCGCCGACGAGAGCGCGGCGGGCTACCTGAAGATCGGCGCTTACGAAGCGGCCAACACCTCCGTGCCGCGCGCGCTGACCCCGGGCTTCTCCGAGTACTCGACCGTCATGAACGCCATGTGGGAAGACGTGCGCAACGGCGCCGACGTCAAGGGCTCGCTGGACAGCGCAGTGCAGCAGCTGAACTCCGCGATGGAGAAGTACAAGTAAAACCGCCGCTTCCCGAAGATCCACTGCCCGGAGGGGGATTTCTCCCTCCGGGCGTCCAAAGAGTTGAGGTGCGTTATGAACAGCGATATCACAAGGCGAAAACTGATACCATACCTGATGATCCTGCCGGCGTTGGCGCTGATCCTGGTCTTCAAGATCTACCCGATCGGCAAAACGCTGATGGAAAGTTTCTGGGTCAACGGAGCCATGACCCTGAAAACGTGGACCGCGGTCCTTCATGACGGGACGTTTTGGAACGCCTTCTGGATCACGATCAAGCTCAACCTGGTCATGATTCCGGTGCAGGTATTTGTTTCGTTCGCCCTGGCGCTGCTGGCCAACGCCAACCTCAAAGGGATTGGCGGCTACCGCACGGTCTACTTCCTGCCCTTCACCATCTCGCTGACGGTCGCGACGATCATCTGGAGCCTGATGTTCAACACCAACAACGGCATCCTCAACAGCTTGCTCTCCTTCGCGGGCATTCCCGCCCAGCGCTTCCTGGTGGACAAAAACCAGGCGCTGTGGTGCATCGTGGTCATCGCGTCCTGGAAGGGCTGCGGTTACTGGATGATGTTCTTCCTGGCGGGCCTGAAAAACATCGACGCTTCCATCTATGAATCCGCAAAGATCGACGGCGCAGGCTTTTTGACGACGGTTTCCCGCATCACAGTCCCGCTGATCAAGCGGGTGACGCTGTTCGTGTTCGTCGCCAACACCACCGCCAACGTGCTGCTCTTCGTGCCCATGCAAATGATCACCCAGGGCGGCCCGCAGGGCAGCACCAACGTGCTGATGTACGAAGCCTACAAGTCCGCTTTCAAATATGCAGACCGGTCGCGCTCCTCCGCGATCGTCACGGTGCTTCTGGCCATCATCGTGATCATCTGCATCTTCCAGTTCAAACTCTTGCAGGACAAGGATGGAGGTGCCGCGTCGTGATCACCTACAAGCCCCACACGAAGATCCTGTTATACGTCCTGTTGTCCGTCATCGCGCTGGTCACGCTGTTTCCGCTGCTGTGGGCCGTTTCGGCCTCGCTCCGGACGGACAAGGAGCTCTTTCAGTATACGG
>JAEZTD010000318.1 GCA_023443705.1 Bacillota bacterium
CCTCCATGTTGTCCACGTTGTACAGGCACGCTTGCCGGGGTTTTGCGTAGCCGACGTTTTCGAGGTTTCCCGCCATGTGCTTTTGCCGGTACAGGTAGTATGGCTGGTAACCGGCTTCGCCAAGACGCGCGCGGGCCTCGTCCACCATCCATTCGGCGAGGCTCGGTTCCTCCGGAGTAAAACCCGCCTCGTGCAGACGGCTGGCGCGCTTGACGGCCAGCGTGTGCATGGTGATGCCCTCCGGAGCGAGGGAGAGGGCCGTGTCCAGCGTGGCTTCGAAATCCACGCGGGTTTCGCCGGGCAGCGCGGCGATCAGGTCCATGTTGATGTTGTGGAAGTCCAGCGACCGCGCGATTTCGAAGGCCGTGAGCACATCCGCCGTGGTGTGGGCGCGGCCGATGCGCGCGAGGGTCTTTTCCTGAAAGGTCTGCGGGTTGACGCAGATGCGGTCGATTTCGAGGTTTCGAAGCACACTCAGCTTTTCGCGGGTGATGGTGTCGGGTCGGCCGGCCTCCACCGTCCACTCCAGCGCGCCGGGGAACTTCCACCGGAGCGCGGTCAAAAGCCTGTCCAGCTGCATCGCGGAGAGGGCGGTGGGCGTCCCGCCGCCCACGTAACCAGCCCGGAGATTCAGGCCCTTGCGGGCCATCATCAGCGCGGCCAAATCGATTTCCCGCATCAGCGCGTTTAGGTACGGCTCCACGAGGCTGCCGCGCCCCAGCGCCTCCGCCGGAAAAGCGCAGTACGCGCAGCGGGTGGGGCAGAAGGGGATGGAGACGTAGAGATCGTATTCGTCCGACGCAGGCGCTACGAGCGCGCGCTGGACGGAGACGATTTCGCCTAGCAGCGAAGCCTTGCCCGGGGTTACGTCGAAGGCGTCCGTCAGCCAGGCTTCGGCCTCTCCTGCGGTCTTTCCATCCTCCAGCGCCTCATAGAAAAGGCGCGTCGGGCGGATGCCCGTCAGCGATCCCCAGGGCGGCCGTTTGCCGGTGGCCCGCTTCAGAAGCGCGTACAGGCAGGTCTTGGCCGCGCGCTTGATCAGCCGCTTCTGTTCGAGGGGGCCGGAGGCGATGGGGGCCGAAACGCGCTCTTCCATTCCCTGAAACGCGCAGATTTCAACCCAGCCCTCCGCGCAGGGCGCATGCGCATGGGAAACGAGCCTGTCGCCCGCCTCGGGACTAACCGGCTCGTCAAAAAACACCCGCACCACGTCCGCGAGATCCGCGAAGTACTGGGGTGCGTTGGTCTTCAGTTCGATCATTTATACTCCTCCGCGACCTGTTTGAGCGGGGCGCTCTCCCCGTGACCGGGAAGGAGCATCGTAATGCCGGGCAGCGCGGTCAGCCGTTTGATGGACCCGTACAGGCTGCGCACGTTGCCGCCGGGCAGGTCATACCGCCCGAAGCCCACCTGAAAGAGGGTGTCGCCGGTGTACAGCGCGCGCTGCTCGGGAAGGTAGAAGCTGACGCCGCCGGGCGTGTGACCGGGGCAGGGGATGACCTGCACGGAAAGCCCCGCCACGAGCATCGGCCCTTCCGCCAGCATCTCGTCGGCATCGAAAGGTTCAAAGGGCGTCTTGGTAGCTTCCACCATGCCCACCATGTTCAGCGCGGGATTCCGCAGGTAGGGCGCGTCCAGCGGATGGATGTGGATGCGCGCGCCGGTCTCATCGCGAAGCCGCTTGGCCGACATGATGTGGTCAAAGTGACCGTGGGTCAAGAGGATGTCCGTCAGGCGCTTGCCGCAAGAGTCGATTTTGTTCATCAACGCGTCGAAGTCATCGCCCGCGTCAATGAGCATGGCGTCATTTCGAGAGGACCTGAAGACAAGGTAGCTGTTGGCGGTATAGCCGCCGCATTCGATCCGCCTTGATTTGAAATCTTCCATTGCGCGCTCCTTCGGATCCGGCGTTGGGTTTAGAAGGCCTTTTTGCTGTCGAGGAGGATGGTGACCGGGCCGTCATTCACAAGCTCTACCTGCATGTCCGCGCCAAAGACGCCCCGAGCCACCGGAACGCCCCGGGCCAGGATGGCCGAAGCCATGCGGTCGATCATGGGGGCGGCGGTTTCCGGCCGCGCGGCGTTTGAAAAGCTGGGACGACGGCCATGCCGCGCGTCGCCCAGGAGCGTAAACTGCGATACCAGCAGGATCGATCCGCCCACGTCGGTGACACAGCGGTTCATCTTGCCCGCCTCATCCTCAAACACCCGAAGACCGACGAGCTTTTCCACGCCGTAGCGCATGTCCTCGTCCGTATCGCCGGATTCAACGCCCACCAGCGCGAGAAAACCCCGGCCGATTTCGCCCGCCACATCTCCGCCGACCGACACCTTCGCGCGGGACACCCGCTGCACCACCAGCCGTATCAGGCGCTCACCCGGAACACTTCAATGACGTCCGACCGCTTCTGAAGCTGCTTGATGATCGTTTCGAGCTGCTTGGTGCTCTTGAGGCTCAGGGTGACGTTGATGACGGTGTTCCGGTTCTTGTCCACCCGGGCGGAGAGGGCCATGATGGAGACCTCCAGCTTCGCGAACAGCGCCGAAATCTCGGCCAGAAGGCCGAGCCGGTCGTAGGCGATGATCTGAATGTCGGCATTGTAACCAGCGCCTTCGTCGCTCTGCCAGCTGACGTGGATCAGCCGCTCCGGCTCCCGGGCGAATTCCGACATGTTGACGCAGTCGCTGCGGTGCACGGACACGCCGCGGCCGCGGGTAATATAGCCGATGATGTCGTCGCCCGGCAGCGGCGTGCAGCACTTGGCGAACCGGACCAGCATGCCGGGATCGCCCTCGACCACTACGCCGTGGCTGACCGTGCGCTTTCGCGCCTGCTCAAGAGCGCGCTGCTGCGCCTCCGACGCCAGCTTCACCGGGTCGGGGTCGGGCAGTTTCAGGGTTTTTCTGTAGGACTCGATCAGCCGGTTCAGAACCTGGCCGGTGGAGAGCCCGCCAAAGCCCACCGTCACATACAGGTCGTCCAGCGAGGAAAGCGTGTAGCGCCGGTAAATCGGCTCCAGAAACTCGTTCTTATTGAGCTGCGGCCACTGGTAGCCGAGGCGCTTGGCCTCCTTCTCCAGCATGTCGCGGCCCTTCATCAGGTTCTCGGCCTTGAATTCGTGCTTGAACCAGGCGCGGATCTTCGAACGCGCCTCCGAGGTCTTCACAAGCTGCAGCCAGTCCCTGGACGGGCCGTGGGAGGCGGAGGAGGTCATGATTTCCACGAAATCGCCGTTTTCAAGCTCGGTGGACAGTGGCACGATGCGGCCGTTGACCTTTGCGCCCACGCACTTGTTGCCGACGGCGGTGTGGATGGAATAGGCGAAGTCCACCGGCGTCGCGCCCCTGGGCATTGAAACCACATCGCCCTTGGGGGTGAAGACGAAGACTTCATCGGAGAACAGATCCACCTTCAGCGCGTCCATGAACTCGCCGGGGTCGCGGGTCTCGTTCTGCCAGTCGAGGATCTGGCGCAGCCAGTAGAGCTTGTCGTCCAGCGCGTCGGCCTGCTTACCCTCTTTGTAGCGCCAGTGCGCCGCGATGCCGAACTCCGCCGTCCGGTGCATTTCGCGGGTGCGAATCTGCACTTCGAAGGGCATGCCGCCCATGCCCACCACCGTCGTGTGCAGCGACTGGTACATGTTGGGCTTGGGCATGGAGATGTAGTCTTTGAAGCGGTTGGGCACCTGCGTCCACAGCGTGTGCACCACGCCCAGCGCCGCGTAGCAGTCTGGAATGGTTTCGACGATCACGCGAACGGCGATCAGGTCATAAATCTGATCGAATGTCTTGTTCTGGGATTTCATCTTCCGGTAAATGGAGTAGAAATGCTTGGGCCGGCCGTCGATTTCGGCCTTGATGCCCTGCTCGCCCAGCTTTTCAAACAGCGTGTCGATGACGCTTTTAATGGATTTTTCGCGCTCCTCGCGCTTCATGCCGACCTTTTCCACCAGGTCGTAGTAGCCGTCCGGATCGATGTAGCGAAGCGAAAGGTCTTCCAGCTCCCATTTGATGGTACTCATGCCCAGCCGGTGAGCCAGCGGGGAGTATACGTCCAGCGTTTCGCGGGCGATGCGCGGCTGCTTTTTCGGGTCCTGGAACTTCAAAGTTCGCATGTTGTGCAGCCGGTCGGCGAGCTTGATCAGCACCACGCGGATGTCCTTGGCCATGGCGAAGAACATCTTGCGCAGGCTTTCGGCCTGCTGCTCCTCGCGGGAGGCGAGGTCCAGGCGGCTGAGTTTGGTGACGCCGTCCACCAACTGCGAGACTTCCGGGCCGAAGAGGGTCTCGATCGAGTGGATGTCGCAGCCCTCGCAGTCTTCCACGGTGTCGTGGAGAAGGCCCGCCGCGACGGTGGTGGCGTCCAGCATCAGGTCGGCCAGAATGTCGGCGACCCGGTAGGGATGGGTAAAGTACGGCTTGCCGCTCTTTCGCATTTGACCGGCGTGCAGCTCTTGCGCGTAGGCGTAGGCGCGCTCGACCAGAGAAAGATCGTCGTTCGGGTGGAAGTGCCGCATCTTGGCCAGAAGCGCGCCCAGCTGCGGGTCCTGCTCCTCCAGGCTCGCGGCGTCGGTCAGGGTGGAATCCGCCTTTTGAACGGCCTTCTGAAGCGCGGCGGAACAGGCCTTTGAGCGCTCTACGTCGCACTCGGCCGAAGGGGTGCCAAAGGGCGCGACGGCTTTCGCGTCCTTCGCAGCGGATTTTGAATCATCATGTGCCAAGCGGGTCACCTCCCCATCGAGACAATTGCCGCATCCATTGGAATATGGGGTTGGCGTTTGGATCGGCCTTTCTGAACGGCGGTTGCGAGAGCCACGGGTGCGCGTCCGAAAGGGTGATCAGGTTCATGTCGTCGAGTACCGTAAGGCCCGCGTAGACGCAGGGCTCCGAAAGTTTTGTTTCCCGCCCCAGGTCCCGTAAAACCTCCCGAAAGGAGCGCGCCGCGGTGGGCCTTGAGGCAATGTCCCTGGCCAGAAGGTAGATCGCCCGCAGTTCGCCCACATCAGGAAACCGGAGCCGCGAAGCGGGCGGCGCTTCCGGTTGGGTGACGGGGTAGCCCCAGAGGCTGGCGGGTGCGTCCAGACTGAAGACCCGCTCGTACCCCTCGGGCGGCTCGCCCGGAGGCAAGAGGCAGAGGGCGTTGAACGCGCGGGGATCGGTCGGCTGGCTTCCGACGTATACGTCCATCCGGTCGGGCGCGCAGGCCTCGGCGGCAGCCAAGAATTCCGCCGCCGCTTGCGGGGTCGCGGCCAGCACGAGCGTGCCCCGCGGCTCGGCGTTCAGGCAGCTGAAAACGCCGTCGAAACCTTCGAAAACACCCGACTCTTTTATAGAGTATGCCTTATTATAGAGCCTGTTTGTTAAGAACGTTTGGAACAGCGCGGCAAAATCGAAGGAGCCGGGGCGAATCCGTTCGGAATAGCCCGCGTTTTCCAGCGCGCGTACCTGGCATTCCACATACTCGCGGCCACCGTAGGCGCCGATGCGCGGCGCGTACAGCGTCCGCGCCCGCTCCGGCAGCGCGCCGACGCGGCCGCCCATCGAAAAGGCGATGGCTGGCAGACCGCGGCCGCCATCGGTGAGCCGCAGCTTGAGGTGGGTGCCTTCCGCGCCCACCGCCCGGGCCTCGGAAACGCTGGCTTCTGTCAGAAAAACCGGCGACGGGTTTCCAAACCCGGTGGGTTCGAACTTCTCGAGCAGCCGTACGAAGCCCTCGTCCAGAAGGGAGAGCGGCAGCGCCATGTCATAGCGCGCGGCGGGAACGAAGCACTCCGGGTCCGCGCCGCGGGCGATGACCGCATCCAGCGCGCGGGCAAATTCGGAAAACTTTTCCTCCGCCAGCGACAGCCCGGCCGCCTGGCTGTGCCCGCCGAAGCGGGTCAAAAGATGTCCGACCGCCGAAAGCGCCTCGTGGATGTCAACACCGGGGATCGACCGGCAGGAGCCGTGCAGCGTACCGTCCTCCCGGCGCAAAAGCACCACGGGCAGGTTATATTTCTCGACGAGGCGGGAAGCCGCAAGGCCCAGAACGCCGGTGTTCCAGCCTTCGTCCGCCAGGATGATCGCCCGGCGGGCGGCGAAGTCGAAGCTCTCCAGCTGTTTTGCCGCGCCGGAGAGGATTTCGCCCTCCAGCGCCTTTCTGTGGTTGTTTTCATCGTTCAGTTCACTGGCCAGCGGCGCGGCTTCCGCCACTGTCCGTGTGGTCAGAAGGTTCAGGGAGCGGACCGCGTCGCCCACCCTGCCGCCCGCGTTGAGCCGAGGCGCTAGTTGGAAGGCAATCCTGCCCGCTGTGACCTCTCCCGGCTTCATGCCGGAGACATCCATCAACGCGGCGATGCCGGGGCGCGGCTGTGCGTTCATCCGGGCGATGCCCAGCGCGGTAATCGCCCGGTTTTCATCCGTCAGCGGAACAACATCCGCCACGGTGCCCAGCGCCGCGAGGTCGATGAATTGGAAGGCGAGGTCGTCGTCCAGCGCCTGGCACAGCTTGAACGCCACGCCCGCGCCGCAGAGAGCAGGGAAGGAGTAGCCCAGAAGCGGATTCAAAACCGGGCAGTCAGGGAGGGATTCGCCCGGGCGGTGGTGATCGGTGACGATGGGGTCGAGCCCGAGCTCCTTCGCCAGCGCGATCTCATTCACGGCGGTGACGCCGCAGTCTACCGTGACGAGGAGGGGGTGGTCCCCTTCCTCGGCGATCGAGCGCAGCGCTTCCGCGTTCAGCCCATAGCCTTCCCGGTGGCGCGAAGGGATGTAGTGCCGGTTGCGGACGCCGAAATCCGCTAGAAAGAGGGTGAGGAGGGCGGTCGCGGTCACGCCGTCCACGTCGTAGTCCCCGTAAACGACCACGGCGCGCCCCTCGGCCTTCGCGGCGAGGATGCGCTTTACCGCCTCGTCCATGCCGGGCATTTTGAGCGGGCTGCCCAGATGGGTGCGGGACGGGTTCAGAAACGCCTCCGCCGCTTCCCGGGTCTCAAAGCCACGGGCGCGGAGCAGCCTGTCCATCAGGGTCGGCCCTTCAGGGGCGCTGCAGCGGGGAATCCATCTGAGCATCGTTTCCTCCGTACCAAAAAGGCCGGCGGGAACGCCGGCCGAATGCGCTATTATACTACGATTCGCCAAATTTCGTCAACCGGGGTCGCCCTCCTCGTCACAGCAGCCGGAGCGCAGGCATTCGATATCGGCGTCGCAGGCGCGGGCGTCAATGCAGAAGGTGATGGGTACAGAGACGCACATCATCTGCGACACGAAGAAGGTGCAGCGTCGGCCCTCCGGGCTTTCCTTGTCGCAGGCCGGGTGAAAGGCGGGCGCGCCGCAGCACCAGGTGCTCGCCTCACCCACGCGGACATAGGGCGCCAGCGAGATCGGTACGCTGACCTTCGCGTGCTGGGTGACGATTCGGGAGCAGTTTTCGTCCAGGCGGCAGGTCGGGCCACAGAGCGACAGCACATTCCGGGATACGCCGCCGCCGTACACGCACACCGGCGCCGGGCCGACGCGGTAGCAGTTGGTCAGTTCAAAGCTCACGTCTATCTCGCCGCATGCCTTGTCCAGCGGGAAGTGGAACTTCAGGCCGGAGCAGCCGGTGTTGTGGTCTGGCGCGTCGGGGTGCAGCAGCGTGACGTTCTCCCCCAGGACCACCGTTTCGGGCATACCGTTGCGCTTCACCATGACTCTGCCCAGCTGATCCTCGGTGATGTCCTTGCACAGGCCGATCATGAAGTAGGCGAGGTTGACACAGCGGAATTCGTCCGAGCCCGTCGCCCGGATGTGGTAACTGAACCGCTGCCGCTGTCCCGGCGCGGGTTCGAGCACCGAGTCTGTAAGGTTGAGGCAGAATTCGAACGGCAGAACGCGGCTTCCCGGCACGCTCGAATAATCAATTGAGATATTGCAGGCCAGCCGCTCGGCCTCAGGCTGATTCGTCATGGCGCATTATCCTTTCAGGTTTCTGGGCGGTGCATGGGCGCGGGGCGGATGCCCGAGCGCCTGCGTTCCTAGGCCATCCTATGCGTGGAAAGGAAACTTTTGTGAAAGGAGGCGCGTCCAAACGACAGAAATCCCCCGGATGACGGATGAAAGGGTGTGTTCGCATTGAAGCGACTTCTGGCCGCCGTTCTGACCCTCATGCTTTGCGCCGCGCCGGTTGCGCGGGCGTCGGATGTGGAACTTCTCAAGACGCTCTACGCCCAGCGAGGGCAGACGGTCGTCTCGCCGCTGAGCCTGCACCTGGCGCTGACGATGGCGGCCGAGGGCGCAAAGGGGGAAACCCGCGCGCAGCTTCTCCAGGCTGCCGGGCTGACTGAGGAGGCGCTCGCCGATTTCGCGGAGAAGGCCCGAAAAATGGAGGCCGCAGGCGTCAGGATCGCAAACGCCGCTTTCGTGAAGGACGGCCTACCGGTTCTGGCCGAATACGACGCGCTGCTCGTGGATCGCTATCAGGCGGAACGCTTCGCTTTGAGCAAAGAGGTCAACGGGCAGGTAAACGCCTGGGTGAAGGAGAAGACCGAAGGGCTGATCGATGAGCTGCTCAGCGAAGCGCCGGATGAGAACCTCGTGCTGATGCTGGTGAACGCGCTGGCGCTCAAGGCCGATTGGCGCCTCCCGTTCGCGGCGGAGGACACCTATAAGGAAACCTTCCATGCACCGGACGGCGATGTGGACGTGGACTTCATGCACCAAAAAGCCTATTTGCCCTATGTTGAGCTTCCCGGCCTGAGGGCGGTCAGGCTCTCCTATGCGGATTCCACGCTGGGGCTGACCATCGTGCTGCCGGATGGCGGCATTTCCGACGCGCTGGACGCGATCTCCGCGCTCTCTTCGGCGTGGGACGCCTCCACGGACGCGCTTTCGGAGGTGGAACTAGCCCTGCCCAAGCTGTCCGCTACGGACAGCCTGTCCCTGGTGGACGCGCTGAAGGCGCTCGGCGTCACCGCCGCCTTTGACATGACCGCCGACTTCTCCGGCATCGACGGGGAAAAGGACCTGTTCATCAGTTCCGTCCTCCAGAAGGCGCGGCTCGACATCGACGAGAAGGGCACCACCGCCGCCGCGGCCACTTCCATCGGCTTCTCCACCAAATCGGCCCCCTTGGAGGACCTGCCCATTGAATTTACGGTCGACAGGCCCTACATCCTGCTCCTGACAGACGGCGATACCGGCCTTACGCTCTTCGCCGCCGCAATCGACAGGCCGTAACGGCGATGCAAACGCACGCCCCGCGGCAATCGCGCCGCGGGGCGTGAACTTTGTCTACGGAATCTGATTTGGACAAGGGCTAAGCGGAAAAAACGAAGGCCGGCTGAAAAGCCGGCCTTCGGGTGTTTTGAAGATTACTCTTCCTCTTCCTCTTCGCGCTTGGCGCTCTCGATGATCTTCTTGGCGTCGTTGGCGGGGACTTCCTCGTAGCGCTCGAAGCGCATCGTGAAGGAGCCGCGGGCCTGGGTCATCGAGCGGAGATCCGTCGCGTACTTGAACATCTCGGCCACCGGCACCTCGGCCACGACCTGCTGCAGGCCGTCCACCTGGTTCATGCCGGCGATGCGGCCGCGGCGCTTGTTCATGTCGCCGATGACGTCGCCCATGTACTCGTCGGGCACCAGCACCTCCACGTGGTAGATGGGCTCAAGCAGCACGGGGCTGGCGTCGATCAGCTTTTTAAAGGCGATGCGCGCGGCGGTCTTGAACGCCATTTCGGAGGAGTCCACCGCGTGATAGGAGCCATCGTGCAGCTTCGCGGTCAGGCCGACCACCGGGAACCCGGCGAGCACGCCCTTTTTGATGTTGTCTCGAAGGCCCTTCTCGACCGCGGGGATGAAGTTCCTCGGCACGACGCCGCCGACAACCGCGTCTTCAAAGACGAAGTCCGGAGAGCCGTCGTCGTTGGGGCGGAACTCAATCCACACATCGCCGAACTGGCCGTGTCCGCCGGACTGCTTCTTGTGGCGGCCCTGCACGTCGATCTTCTTGCGGATGGACTCGCGGTAGGGAATCTTGGGGTCCTGCAGCACCGCTTCGGCGCCGAACTTGGCGGCCAGCTTCTTCGAGATGACCTCCAGGTGCAGTTCGCCAAGGCCGGAGAGGAGCGACTCGGTGGTTTCGACGTCCTTCTCAACGCGGATGGTCGGGTCTTCTTCCATCAGGCGGTTCAGGCCGGAGAAGATCTTGTCTTCCTCGCCCGCCTTCTTGGCGTAGACGGCCATCGAGATGCAGGGCTTCGGGAAGTCGAGGTCTTCAAATTTGACGGGCTTGGACGGATCGCACAGCGTGTTGCCGGTCGCGACCGTCTGGAGCTTCGCCAGCGCACAGATGTCGCCCGCCACGACCTTGGTGGCCTGGGTCTGCTTTTTGCCGCGCTGGATGTAGATGCCGCCGGCCTTTTCGGCCTTTTCGGCGTTGGCGTTGTAGAGGGCGGTTTCGGGCGCGAGCACGCCGGAGGTCACCTTGACCAGCGACAGCTTGCCAACGTAGGGGTCGGCTACCGTCTTGAACACGCGGGCGGAGAAGGGCTGATCTTCGGCGCAGGTTCGCGTTTCGGCGTCTCCGGTCTTGGGGTTCACGCCCTTGAGCGCCTGGCCGGCGGGGGAGGGCATGAGGTCGATCAGGTTGTCCAGGAGCTTTGCGATGCCCACGCGGGTGAGCCCGGAGCAGCACACCACCGGCACCACGGTGCCTTCGGTGATGCCCTTGCGCAGACCCAGCATCGTATCCTCCGGCGACAGTTCCATGTTCTCGAAGAAGCGCTCCATCAGCGCTTCGTCGGCGCCGGCGGCGGCTTCCATGATGGCCTCGCGGGCGGCGGAGACTTCGTCTGCGACGGAAGCGGGGATCGGGATCTCCTTCAGGCTCTTGCCCTCGCCGGTGAAGGCCTTGTTTTCCAGCACGCACACGACGCCGGTGAACTGGCCGTTCTCGATGATGGGCACTTCGATGGGCGCGATGTGGCTGCCGTATTTGTCGGTGATGGTGGCGAGCGCCTTTTTGAAGTTGGCGTTCTCGCGGTCCATCTGGTTGATGACGATCATGCGGGAAGTATGCGCCTTGTCGCAGGCCGCCCACGCCTTTTCGGCGCCGACGTTTAGTCCGGAGACGGCGCCCACCGTGATGATGGCGCCTTCGCACACCGCGAGAGGCCCGACGAGCTCGCCGGCAAAATCAAAATAGCCGGGCACGTCGATCAGGTTGATCTTTTTTTCCTTCCACTCAAGCGGCGCGATCGCGGCGCTGATGGAAATGCCCCGGCGAACTTCTTCGGGATCATAGTCGGTGGTGGTGGAGCCGTCTTCCACGCGCCCCTGACGGTCGATGGCGCCCGTGGAAAACAGCATGGCCTCAACCAGGGTGGTCTTGCCTTCGCTGCCGTGCC
>JAEZTD010000335.1 GCA_023443705.1 Bacillota bacterium
GTTGCGGTCCATGCCCAGGATCGAACCGGAATAGCGGACGCCCGGCGCGAGTTCCAAGGGCTGGTGTACGTGGCCCAGCGCGCAGTAGTCAAACCGGCGTAGAAAATCCGTTCGCGCAGGGAGGTAGACGCTCTCCGGGTTGATGGCGTCGCAGTGCAGAAGCAGGATGTTGCGCTTTGCGCCGAGGTCGAGCGGCGCATCCTCGAGGGGATTGTGCCGCACCACTGCTTCTGAAAAGGAGAACGCGTGCAGCGCGGTGTCTTCATTCAGCATCGTTCGGCTGTAGCCCGCAGGCAGCAGGCGCAGTTTGTCGCAGTTCAGCCGCCCGTAGGGGCTGAGCGCGTCCAGCGGGTCGTGATTGCCGGAGACGGCGTACATTTTCGCCGCTTTGAGGCCGGACAGGATATCTCGAAGCGTTCGGAGGTCAGCCGGGCGGATCTCGGCGGACTCGATCAGATCCCCGGCGCAGAGGATCGCGTCCACCGCGTTCTCGTTCGCGTAATCGACCAGAAGCCGAAACGCCTCTTCCAGCGCCCGCCTCCGCGCGGCGGCGGCCTCCGGACCGAACCGGGACGAGGAAAAGCGCCTGCCAAAGTGTGCGTCAGCCATGTGCATTAGCCGCATGTCTTCTCCTCCGTGGTTGTTTTTCTTTAAATTTCGCCAGCATGGCACCGCTTTCCTGCCGCCGGGCGTAAAGCTTTCGCGCCTTCAAACGCTGTGCGCGGTGCGAATAAAAAGCACTGGGCCACAAAATACTATCTCTGACAAAAGCGCTCATAAGCGGCGCACCAACGGAAGGAAAGGATTGTTTTGGATATGAGAGCAACGGGCATCGTGCGCAGAATCGACGAACTGGGCCGCGTCGTCATTCCCAAGGAAATCAGGCGTACGCTTCGCATACGTGAGGGAGATCCGCTGGAGATTTTTACCGATCACGACGGCGAGGTGGTGCTTAAAAAGTACTCCCCGATCGGCGAAATTGCCGCCATCGCCAAGGACTACACCGATTCATTGCACCGGACGCTTGGGCACATCGCCTGCATTTGCGACCGGGACATGGTGGTGTCCGCCTCCGGCGCGCCAAAAAAGGAGCTGTGGGAAAAGGCGCTCAGCCCTGAGATTGACCAGGCGATACAGGCGAGGCAGACGCTGCTTCTGAACCTCGCTGACGGCGCGAAGATGCTGCCTGTCACCGTGGGCGACGCACCCGAGGGCTACACCGCGCAGATTCTGTCGCCCATCCTTGTAGACGGCGAGGTAATCGGCGCTTTGATGCTCCTGTCCCGGGAGAACGGCGTGGTGATGACCGACATCGACATGAAGGTGGCCGAGACCACCGCCACCATCGTCGGGCGTCAGATGGAACAATAATCCACTTCCCCGATTGCGCCAGCGCGGGCAAGCGTGTATAATGAAGCCTGTCATCACGCGAAAGGGGACGAAATCTTGCATCCGATCACCATCGTCGGCCTCGGTCTCGAAAAGCTGGACCTGACCGACAGGGCAAAGGCGCATTTATCCGGCCCGGCGCGCGTCGTTCTGCGCACCGCGCGCTCGGGCGCGGCCGGCTGGATGGACGAGCAGGGGCTCAAATACCATTCGCTCGACCATTTTTACGAGAAGGCAGACGATTTTGAGGCGCTTCTGGAGTCTACCGCTGCCGAAGTGGAACGGCTCGCCGAAGCAGGCGAGGTGGTTTATGGCGTGCTGGACCTAAGGGATCGCTCCGCATGCCTGCTGGCGGAGCGGCATCCGGACAATACTCGCCTCGTGCCCGGCGTTCCGGTGGATGGCGCCCTCGGCGTTTACGCGGCCGCTCCTGTGGAAACCCTCGCCGCCTGCGACCACGCGGCCTACCACCCCTCGAGCGTCCGGGCGGTGCTGATCCGGGAGTTCGATTCCCGGGAGCAGGCGTCGGAGGTCAAGCTTCGGCTGATGGAGCGCTACCCGGAGGAGGCGCCTGTTTATGTGCTTGAAGGCGGGCGGATCAGGTCGGTTCCGCTGTGCGAACTCGACAGGCTGAAGGGCTACGATCATACCACCGCGGCGCTTATCCCCGCCGCGCCGGATCTTACAAAGCTCGCCCGATTCGGCTATGAGCAGCTCATCGCCATTGTCCGACGCCTGCGCGCGCCGGACGGCTGCCCTTGGGATCGGAAGCAGACCCACGAAAGCCTGACCACCAACGTGGTGGAAGAAGCCTACGAGGTGGTGGACGCCATCGAGCGCGGCGACATGGACGCGCTCTACGACGAACTGGGCGACCTTCTGCTCCAGGTGGCGCTCCATGCCGAAATCGCGCGGGAGCACGGGGAATTTGCCAGCGACGATGTGACCAGCGCCATCTGCCTGAAGCTGATCGCCCGCCATCCCCACGTGTTCGGCACGGAGACCGCCGACACCCCGGACGACGTGCTGGTGCTCTGGGAACAGGTTAAGAAGAAGGAAAAGAACCTGACCACCCAGGCGGAAGCCATGCGCGCGGTGACGAAGGGGCTGCCCCAACTGATGCGCGCGGAGAAGGTGCAGAAGAAGGCTGCCGCCGTGGGCTTTGACTGGGGAAGCGCTTCGTACGCGCTGCCCAAAGTACTCGAAGAGGCCCAGGAGGTGCGGGAGGCGCTCGAAACGGGCGAAGGCGTGGAGGAAGAGCTGGGCGACCTTCTGTTTGCCGCGGTCAACGTGGCGAGGCTCGCGAAGGTTCAGCCGGAGCTGGCGCTGAAGGGCGCCGTCGACAAGTTTGTCCGCAGGTTTGAGGCCACCGAAGGGCTGATCCACTCGGACGGAAAACGCATGGAGGAAATGACCCTCGAGGAAATGGACGCCTACTGGGACCGGGTCAAGAAATCAATGTAAAAAATGGAAACCGGCCCCGAAAATGGCAGGAAAAATTGCAGGACAGCGCGAATTCATAGCGGAACAGTGCAAATACTGATCGTTTCAATCATATTGTTGGAGGTGTTCTTTCATGAACAAGGCTACTCTGATCGCGCAGATCGCGGAGAAATCCGGTCTGGAGCGCAAGCAGGCGGAGAAGGCGCTCGATGCCTTCATCGAGACCGTTACCGAGGCCCTCAAGGCCGGCGACAAGGTGCAGCTCGTGGGCTTTGGCAGCTTCGAAGTCAAGGAGCGCGCGGCGCACTCCGGCCGCAACCCCGCCACCGGCGAGACCATCGAGATTCCGGCGTCCAAGAGCCCGGTTTTCAAGGCCGGCAAGACCTTCAAGGACGCACTGTAATTTTATCGCGGTCAGACAAAGCGGGGCGTATGCCCCGTTCTTTTTCATACCGCAGGGAGGACGACCATGGCAAAGGACAAGCGCGAGCAGGAAAAGCCCGGCAAGGCGGAGATTGAGACCATGCGGCTGGACAAATACCTGAAAGTTTCGCGCATCATCAAGAGGCGGTCCGTCGCAAGCGACGCCTGCGACACGGGCCATGTCATGCTGGGTGGCAAGGAAGCAAAGCCCGGTGCCAACGTCAAGGTGGGGGACATCATTTCTGTGCGCTTCGGCGAACGGCTGACGCAGTACGAAGTGGTGACGCTCAACGAACACGTACTCAAGGCCGACGCCGCGGGCATGTACCGCGTGATTCCATGAGCGACGGCGTTTGGGCGGTGGTGGTCGCCGCCGGGCGCGGGGAGCGGATGGGGCTGGGCTACAACAAGGCGCTGCACATTCTCTCCGGGCGTTCGGTCATCGCCCGCACG
>JAEZTD010000347.1 GCA_023443705.1 Bacillota bacterium
GTCCGATCCATAAGGAGAAATATTCTCTATCGATACGTGGTACAGGAAGTTGAGAACCAAGTCTTACAATAATTAATGCTACAAATGTGAACAATAATTTACTTCTTATATCCTTAATCTTTAAAGCATTTCGGAACGTCTTTAACATCCTAAATCACCTCAGCTTTTCCACCAAGAGCTTGAATTTTTTGGGTTGCAGTCGCACTAAATGCATTGACCTTGACATCCAGCTTCTTAGTAAGTTCTCCATTTCCAAGAATCTTAACACCATCTCTCGGGTTCTTAATGACTCCTGCCTCTATTAATGAATCAACTGTTACTGTAGCACCATCATCAAATCTATTTAATTCATCTACATTTATTGCAACGATTTCCTTCGTGTTCCGGTTGTGGAAACCACGCTTCGGAATTCTTCTGTATAAGGGCATCTGTCCGCCTTCAAAACCAACTCTGGGAGCTCCGGAACGGGCTTTCTGACCTTTATGACCCTTACCAGCAGTCTTTCCGTTGCCTGATCCATGTCCGCGGCCTCTTCTGAAGTTATTGCTCTGTTTGGATCCGCTAGCCGGTCTTAATTCTGATAGATTCATACGTGCACCTCCTTCTTTCAGCTAATTATATTTCTTCGACCTTAACCAAGTGCTTTACCTGATCGATCATTCCTCTGACAGCTGCATTGTCGGGCATCAGGGCGGTCTTGTGCATTTTCTTCAGACCAAGTGCCTCAACAGTTGCTTTGTGCTTAGGAATGGCACCGATAGGGGATTTCACTAATGTGATTTTTAATTTATCTGCCATTTTAATACCTCCATATATGAATGATTGCGCGACAGCAATTATCTCAGCTGCTCTACCGGAATTCCACGAAGCTTAGCTACTTCCTCAGGGGTCTTTAACTGGCTTAATCCATCAATGGTAGCAAGAACAACGTTCTGCTTATTGTTGGAACCGAGGGACTTGGTACGGATATTCTTAAAGCCTGCAAGCTCAAGCACATTACGTGCAGGGCCGCCTGCGATAACACCGGTACCCTCAGGAGATCTCTTGAGTAATACGGTAGCACTACCGAACTTACCAATAAAGTCATGAGGCACGCTGCCGTTCTCATCAATTGGCAGACTGATTAACTTCTTCATCGCATCTTCTTTGCCCTTACGGATTGCCTCAGGGATTTCTGTTGCTTTTCCAAGGCCTGCTCCTACGTGTCCGTTCCTGTCGCCAACAACTACCAGCGCCGTAAAACGGAAGTTACGTCCACCTTTTACAACCTTTGTAACACGTTTGATTGATACTACTTTATCTTCTAATTCCATTTGACTGGTATCAATGATTGAACGTTTCATGTGTTCTCCTCCTTGTTTAGAATTCCAGACCAGCTTCGCGGGCAGCATCTGCCAACGCCTTGATCTTTCCTTGATATATGAATCCGCCTCTATCAAAGACAACAGCTTTTATGCCCTTTTCTAAGGCTTTCTTCGCGATTACAGTCCCTAAGTAAGCAGCTGCTGCTACATCGTTGGTTTTCTGAAGCTCAGCCTTAACATCCTTCTCCAGGGTGGACGCTGCTACTAAAGTATTTCCTACTGTATCATCAATGATCTGCGCATACATATGATTGTTGCTTCTAAACACAGCCAAACGCGGTCTCTCAGGAGTACCTGTGAAACGGTTACGTATTTTTATATGCTTCTTAACACGAGTTTCTGTTCTTGATACTTTATTAACCATATTATTTCACTCCTCCTTTATTTTTTACCGGTCTTACCAACCTTGCGTCTGATCACCTCATCAGAATACTTAATGCCCTTGCCCTTATAAGGTTCCGGTGCTCTCTTTGCTCTGATTTCAGCGGAATATTGGCCAACCTTTTCTTTATCAATGCCTTTTACATGGATCTTGTTCTGACCCTCTAAAACTGATTCAATTCCGTCCGGATCAACCATAACTACCGGATGGGAATATCCGAGTGTTAATGTTAATTCCTTGCCAGACTTTGCTGCCCTGTAACCAACACCGTTGATTTCCAGGGTCTTCTGATAGCCCTCGGTAACACCGGTTACCATGTTAGCAATCAGGGTTCTTGTGAGTCCGTGGAGCGCCTTCATTTTCTTTAAATCATTCGGTCTGGTAACAATTATTTCTGCGCCCTCTACCTGAATACTCATTTCTGAAGGTAACACTCTTTCCAATGTTCCCTTGGGACCTTTCACGGTCACTTTATTATTTTCTGCTACAACTACAGTTACGCCTGCAGGAATAGCGATAGGCATTCTTCCTATACGTGACATGCCCGCACCTCCTATTGTTTTGGGAGAAACCTAAGTTCCTCGTTATATTTGTGATAAAATCTGTTGCAAAGTCTTTCGAATGGCTCAGACTCACGAAAACTTACGTTTTCGTTCGTTGTCCGCAATCACTGACTTCGTCAGTACGCCTCGTTCCGAGACTAAAATCAAATCAATGATCTGATTTTGATTACTTCCAGTTTACCAAACGAACGCATTGTTTTCATATCGCAAGATTACGAACGTTTGCTAATTACCAAACTGAATGCATTGCTTTCGTATCGAAAGTTTACGACCGTTTGCTGATTACCAAACGAAAGCAAGTACCTCTCCGCCTACATTCTGCTCTCTTGCTTCTCTGTCAGTGAGAACACCCTTATTGGTGGAGATGATCGCAACACCTAAGCCTCCGAGAACCTTAGGCAGCTGGTCCTTATTCGCATATACGCGAAGACCCGGTTTAGAGATTCTTTTAAGGCCGGTAATAATCTTAACATTTTTATCTTTACCATACTTTAATGTGATATGGATTGTCTTAAAGCTTCCAACTTCTTCGATGTCATACTTTCTGATATAACCTTCTCTTACAAGGATGTCAGCAATAGCAACTTTCATTTTTGAAGCAGGTACATCTACTGTATCATGTTTCGCAGTATTTGCATTACGGATTCTTGTAAGCATATCTGCAATGGGATCGCTCATTGTCATTTCATTTGCCTCCTTTCTTAACCTCTTACCAGCTAGCTTTCTTAACGCCTGGTATCTGACCTTTGTACGCTAATTCACGAAAACAAATTCTGCAGATTCCGTACTTTCTTAAATAAGCATGCGGACGGCCGCAAATTCTGCAACGGTTATATTCTCTGGTGGAGAATTTCTGCGTACGCTGTTGTTTGATTTTCATTGACGTTTTAGCCATGGAAATTCCCTCCTTATTTTCTAAATGGCATATTGAATAGTGTTAACAGTTCACGTGCCTCTTCGTCCGTCTTAGCAGTAGTTACGAAGATGATATCCATACCTCTTACCTTGTCAATCTTATCGTATTCGATTTCCGGGAAAATTACCTGCTCCTTGATACCAAGGGAGTAATTTCCTCTACCATCAAATGCGTTAGGGTTAACACCTCTAAAG
>JAEZTD010000355.1 GCA_023443705.1 Bacillota bacterium
CCGATTACGATGGTGGGGCTGGACGTGACGAGAAAGGTTCTGTGCATGAAGTCCGTGGTCGAACGGATGGAGAAAGTGGGCAACCGCGCTGCGCGCCTGTTCGCGGACCTCATGGGTTTCTTTAACGAGAGCCAGAAGCGCGTTTTCGGCTGGGACGGCGGGCCGCTGCACGACCCCGTCACCATCGCGTACCTGATCGACCCGACCGTGCTCACCGTTCAAAAGATGTATGCATCCATCGACATCCGCGGCGTGGACAGCTACGGCCGCACCAATTGCGACGCCTTCGGCTACTTGAAGCGCGAGCCCAACGCCAACGTCGCCGTGGACATCGACGTCGCAAAGTTCTGGAACATCATCGAAGCGGGGATTCGTAACTATGACCGATAACGCGCTTCTCAGGCAGACGCTTGAGGCCGACCCGGCGAGATACTTAAAGCCGCTAAAGGACCTCGTCGCCATTGATACCCAGGTTGTGGGGCATGGCATCGCGGGCGGACGGGAGAAGGAGGGGCAGACCTACATGGCGAGGCTCCTCAAAGAACTGGGCGCGGCGGTGGAAGTTCGGCAGATGGCCGAGGCGGACATCGAAACCGCTCTCGCCCGCTACCGGGAGGGCAACCCCGGCCACAACTACGATGGGCGCGAGAACGTGTACGGCTTTTTCAAGGGCGGCGGTGGCAGAAGTCTGATGTTCAACGGCCACATGGACACGATGCCGCCGGGAGATGCTTCCCTCTGGAAGCACCCGCCGCTCTCCGCCGAGGTCGAGGACGGCAGGCTCTACGGCTCCGGCGCGGCGGACATGAAGAGCGGCCTCATGGCCGCCGTGATGGCGGTGAAGCTGATCAAGGACGCGGGGATGGCGCTCCCCGGCGACGTCGTCATCTCCTCGGTCGCCGACGAAGAGGGCGGCGGCAACGGCTCCATCGCCGCGGCGGTGCAGGGGCTGAAGGCCGATGGCGTGGTGGTCTGCGAGCCTTCGGACGGCGGGCTGATCATGGCGCACATGGGCTTCGTGTTCTTCCGAGTTCAGGTGACCGGCCTCGCCAACCATTCCGGAGGCAAATGGCTCGGTGTCAGCGCGATTGAAAAATCGATCAAGCTCATTCAGGCCATCGACGAACTGGAGCATCGCTGGCTTCTGAAGTACAAGCATCCGCTTCTGCCCGCGCCGAACCTGAACGTCGGCACAATCCACGGCGGCACCGCGGGCTCTACCGTGGCGGGGGCGTGTACGTTCGAGGTGTGCGTACACTACCTGCCCTTTCAGATGACCTACGACCAGGTGGTGTCGGAGTTTAAAGCCGCCATCGAATGGGCGTCAAAGGGCGACCCGTGGCTGAACGAGCACCGGCCGGAGGTCGCGGTCTACCAGGTGGGCGGCGCTTTTGAAATGGAACGGGAACACCCGTTTACCGAAGCATTTCTCCGCGCCCACGAAGCGGTGCTGGGGAAGAAGGCGGAGATCATCGGAAGCCCCGCCGGCTGCGATAGCCGAGTCTGGCGGAACATCGCGGGCTGCCCCACGCTGCAGTTCGGGCCGGGGCGGCTCAAGGAGTGCCACGCCGTCGACGAGTACGTGACGCTGGAAAGCTACTATGACGCGGTCCTGACCTACGCCTCGCTGATTCTGACATGGGGCAAATAAAGCATTGACGGAGGGAAGCAACATGGGCAAGAAAATTTTGCTGGCGGGCGAATCCTGGACCAGCTATACCACACACGTCAAGGGATTCGACGCGTTCTACACCTCGGTTTACGAGGAAGGCGCGGATACCCTCATCGCGGCGCTTGAAAAAGGCGGCTACGAGGTCGTGTATCTCCCGAACCACAAGATTCCGACGGAATTTCCATTTACACTGGAGGAGCTTTCGCAGTACGCCTGCGTGATCCTGTCGGATACCGGCTCGAACACGCTGCTTCTGCATCCGGACACCTTCTCAAAGAGCGTCCGGATGCCCAACCGCTGCAACCTGATCCGCGATTACGTGCGCGTGGGCGGCGCGCTCCTCATGGTGGGCGGCTACATGGCCTTCTCCGGCGTGGACGCCAAGGCCAAGTACGGCCAGACCGCCGTCCAGGAAGTGCTCCCCGTCAAGTGCCTCGAGGTGGACGACCTGATGGAGAAGCCCGAGGGCGTGACCCCGGTGGTCGTTAGCGATCACCCGGCGCTCAAAAACGTGCCGAAGGACTGGCCGCACTTCCTGGGCTACAACAAGACGCTGCCGCTTGAAGGGTACGACCTGGTGATGAAGGTCGAAGAAAACCCGTTCCTGGCCTTCGGCGAGTTCGGCAACGGCCGCGCCGGCGCGTTCACCTCCGACTGCGCGCCCCACTGGGGGCCGCCGGAGTTCGTGAACTGGGCAGGTTATGACCCGCTGTGGCAAGGCATCGTGGGCTGGCTGACGAAGGCGTAATGGAAGCGCTGCTTTGTGACATCCTGAACATCGACACCCAGAACCCGCCCGGAAACGAGCGGGTTCTGGCCGAGTGGATCGCCGCGTATCTGGCGGATGTCGGCTGCCGTGCAAGCGTGCAGCCGGTGTCGGAGGGGCGCGCCAACGTATTCGCGCGGATCAAGGGCCGCGTGAGAGATGGCGCGCTGCTCTTAAACGGCCATCTGGATACCGTACCCCACGGCGGCGGTTGGGCGACCGCGCCCGGCATCGCCGCCCGGAATGGGAACATCCTCTTCGCGCGGGGCGCCAGCGATATGAAAAGCGGCCTCGCGGCGGCGCTGTACGCGTTCCGCGATTACGCGCGTTCGGGGGAGACGCCCCGAACGGATATCCTCTTCTGCGGAACGGCCGACGAGGAATCCGGAGGCCTCGGCGCGAAGGCGCTGATGGCTTCCGGCGAGATGGACGGCGTCTCCGCCGTCGTCATCGGGGAACCGACTGGGAACCGACTGGGCGTCGCCGCGAAGGGCGCGATCTGGCTCCGAGCTGTCGTAAAGGGCCGCGTGAGCCACGGCGCATATCCGGAGCGCGGCGCCAACGCCATCGAAGGCGCGATGCGCTTCGCGGAGGCGGTGCGCGAACTCCTTACCGGTTCGCATCCACTGCTGACCCCGCCCACAGCGGCTGTGACGGGCCTTTCCGGCGGCATCAAGCACAACATGGTGCCGGACAGGGCGGAACTAATTATGGACGTGCGCACCACGCCCGGCATGAGCGGCCGCGCGCTGATTCAGGCGTTCGAAAACGCCGCCCGGGCCCTGTCTGTTGACGGGATCGAAATCGCGCTGGAGGTGCTGAACGACCGAATGGCCGTGACGGTATCGGAAAACGCGCCAATCATCGCGCAACTCTCTGCCGCTTGCCGTGAGGCCCTCGGCAGTGAGCCCGAACACACCGGCACCGCCTTTTTCAGCGACGCCTCCATCTTTTTGAAGCATCAGCAGATGGACGCGGTACTCTTCGGGCCGGGGGAAAGCGGCCTTGCCCATACGCCCAACGAATCGGTGTCGCTCGCCGCATACCTGGGCAGCGTCCGCGCCTACCGCGCGCTGATCGACCGCTGGGCGAAGAATGGCGGCTAAAAGTTCTCGCAAGGTTTTCAAAACAGCCTCCCTGCGTTATCTATTGCGTGTACACATGAAGGACGGGAGGGTGTTTTGATGGGCATGGACGCGGGCGTCTGTCCCGGCTGTCACAGGCACTGCGATCTTTCAAATCCGCGCTGTGGTTTTGGGCGAAAGTACGCAGAAAAAGATCTGAAGGCCAAGGGGCTGGAGAAGAAGGTTGGCGGGCATGCCGTCGCGGCCTTTAGTGACGATGAAAAGCTGGCGAAGGATCTGATCCATACCGGAAAGGCGCTGAAGCGCGCGGAGAAACCGAGGGCGGAGCGGCTCGGCACGCTCTCCAGCGATGAAAAAGCGATGCTTGAGGCGATCCTTCACAAAATCGCGGGCGGAGTGGGCCTCAATCTCGACAAGGCACAGAAAATGGAGAAGCACTGGGACGAGGGGCATCACGGACACTGAAGCAAAAAGGAGAGCGGACAACCGCTCCCAGACCATCAACAAAGTCTCCGTAGGGGTTTCAATCGTTCCCGGCGGCGTGTACGCCGGGAACGGGATAGCGCCACCAGTACGCATATTGGTGGCGCTATCTATACCTTTGGTCAGTGCGCCGCTCG
>JAEZTD010000407.1 GCA_023443705.1 Bacillota bacterium
ATTAATTTTCCTACTTGGTATAAATGGCCAGTATATCCGTATAGATGCCTTTCTGCCATTGGACCCTATTTTCTGAATAAGCCTGATATCAAACCTGCTACCATATTTTCGTTTTTAAGTTCTACAGCCTTAAATATGCACAACTCATGACAGCACATACATGCAATACAGGCCTTATAATCGATTTGCTTCGTATCCTTGTCAATTGCCTGTACCGGACAGCTTTCTACACACATATTGCATTTTTTACATTTATTGAGATTGACCCTGGGGTGTGTGTTGAAAAAATTAATCACGTTTACCAGGGCTTTCGTATTGCGCTTCTTTGCTCCCCTGAAACACTTAGGCAGCTTAAAACCAGCCAAGCTGGGGACTTGTTCATAATCTCCTGCAAGTGTGATGTTTTCCAAACAACCTTCTCCCAGATTCCGTTTCCTGGCGGTTTCCAGTATCGGTACATCTTCAACATCGATCCCCACCATTTTGGCCGCCACAGCATCGAGTGCCAATGGATCTTCACTGACGAGGATTTTATCAGCCTGATAAATGCTGCCTGCCGTCGGTCCTTCTCCCTGCATCGCCAGAATCCCGTCCATGATGTGAAGCTGGATTTTCGTTGCTTTGTGGATATCGCAGATGATTTGCCCAAAATTGCTTGGATCGGGAGCCATTTTATGATATTTTGCCTTCTTGAGCCCCGGTATGCATCCAAATACATTTTTCACAGCTCCGGAAAATACCTGTGCCGAGTGCGTTTTTAGTTTCGGCAAATTAATAACCACATCCGCGTCGAACATTGGCTTTGCGATATGCATCGTTTCTTCGCACCGGCTTTCCGGTTGTACCGACATCACACCCTCGCGGTCAAAATTTTTGATTTCCGCTCCTTCCTCCTCCGCCGCCCGCTCGTATCCGGCAACCCTGAAGCTCTGCGCAGTGGGTGCGATTCCTGCGATAGCCCCCCCTGAGCTGTCACCGATCCAGACAGTGCAGTTCCTGCCCTTCAATATTCTTACCATAGCTCTGACAAATTCAGCGTGTGTCACTGCAGCCGACTCGGAAGCCTTGGGCCCAATCAGATTCACCTTAAGGAGTACTATGTCCTGTGGCTTAACAAATTTCTCCCATCCGCCGAGCATTTCTACTGCAGCATTGATTTTTTCTGTTACGGTCTTAAGCTCATAATTTTGACATTCCTGTATAATTACCTTGCTCATACGGATCTCCTCCTGATAGGTGATTTGCTTTTCTTAAGGGGTATATCACAAAAAAGATGCGTTGTCAATCGGGAATGAAAACTCTGACAGGCCGGGATTGCCCATATGCGCCGTTTGGGCGCGTTGTTGTAATCCGCATCATTTTCGTTTATAATAAGGTATTGTAATCTGGGAAAGGAGGCGCGCATATGCCCGAAAAGCTGGTCCTCGTGGATGGCAACAGCCTGATGTACCGCGCCTATCACGCGCTTCCGCCGCTGGACAATGGCGAGGGCGTACCGACCAATGCGGTCTACGGCTTTTTATCGATGCTCTTAAAGGCGCTTTCGGACGAAAAGCCGCGTTACTGCGCGGTAGCCTTCGACCCCCACGGCCCGACCTTCCGGCACGACGACTACGAGGCCTACAAGGGCGACCGGCCGCCCACGCCGGACGACCTGCGCCCGCAATTCCCCGTCGCTCGGGAACTTCTCGAGGCGATGGGCATCTATATGGTATCGGTCGAGCGCTTCGAGGCCGACGATGTGCTCGGCACGCTGTCCAAAAAGGCCGAGGCGGCGGGCATCGATTCGGTGCTCATCACCGGCGACCGGGACGCGTTTCAATTGTCCAGCCCGCAGACGTCGATCCTCTACACCAAGCGTGGCATCACCGACACGGTGCGCGTGACGCCCGATTACATCCGCGAAACCTACGGCGTGACGCCCGTTCAGCTGATCGACATGAAGGGCTTGATGGGCGACAGTTCCGACAACATCCCGGGCGTCCCGGGGGTGGGCGAAAAGACCGCCTCCCGGCTGATCGCCCAGTACGGCTCGCTGGAAAAAGTGCTGGAGACCGCGCCGACGGAGCAAAAGGGCAAGCTCCGGGAGCGGCTGATGGAATTTTCCGACCAGGCGAGGCTTTCCAAAAAGCTGGCGACCATCGAGCGGGACATGCCCGTGGAAGTCGATTTTGACGCGCTCCGGCTGGGCGCGATGGACGGCGCGGCGGAGCGCCTCGAGGCCTACAAGCTCAAAAGCCTGATCCCGAGGCTGAAGCAGATTGCCCCGCCCGCCGATGCGCCCGAGACGATCGCCGCGGCCCCGGCCAGCGCGTGGCGCGACGTGGAGGAGTTTTCCGCCCCGGAAACCCTCGCCGCCTGGGCGAAGGCGCACGCCGCCCAAGCCGCCGCGGTGGCTTGGGAGGCCGGGCTCTTTGTCGCGCTCTCAAACGGCGAGCGGATCACCGTCGCCACCGGCGGCGACCTGATCAGCGCCGGGCTCGACGAGGGCGACGCGCTGATGGCGCTCGGGCCTATCCTGGAATCCGGCGAGGAGAAGATCCTGCCCGACGTCAAGGCGATGCTCGGAAAGCTCCAGAAACTGGGCGTTGCGCTAAACGGCCCGGCGTTTGATGCGCGTCTTGCGGGGTATGTTCTGGATTCCACCCGGAAGAAGTACACCCTCGCCGCGCTCACGGAAGGCGAAAACTACGACGCCCACCCCGCCTCCGGGCTTTACGACCTCGCCCGCGACCAGAAGGCGCTGCTTCGGGAGAACGGGATGGAGAGTCTCTACTACGACATCGAGCTGCCGCTGTCCCGGGCGCTTTTCGACATGGAGCGGGAGGGCTTTCTCGCCGACCGGGATGAGCTGATGCGCCTGGGCGCGTCCTACGCCGAGCGCATCGCGGAATTGACCGAGGCGATCCACGCTTTCGCGGGCTATCCGGTCAACATCAACTCCACCAAGCAGCTGGGCGAGCTCCTGTTTGAGAAGCTGGGGCTGTCCGCCGGGCGCAAGACCACGCGGGGCTACTCCACCGACGCGGACACATTGGAAAACCTCGCCGACGCGCACCCGATCGTGCCGCTGATCCTGGAGTACAGAAAATACCAGAAGCTGAGCGGCACTTACATCGAGGGGCTTCTGCGCCAGCAGGGGCCGGACGGCCGCATCCACACCAGCTTTGACCAGACCGCCGCCGCCACCGGGCGCATCAGCTCCGTGGAGCCGAACCTGCAGAACATCCCCGTGCGCAGCGATCTTGGCCGCGAGATCCGCAAGGCCTTCGTCGCCCGGCCGGGCTGGATGCTGATCGACGCCGACTACTCGCAGATTGAGTTGCGGGTGCTGGCCCACATCGCGGACGACCCGGTGATGATCGACGCGTTTTCAAAGGACCAGGACATCCACCGCCGCACCGCCGCCGAGGTTTACGGCGTGCCGCTGGACGAGGTGACGTCCGCCATGCGCTCCGCGGCGAAGGCGGTCAACTTCGGCATCGTCTACGGCATTTCGGACTTTGGCCTGGCCCGGAACATCGGCGTTTCCAGAAAGCAGGCGGCGGAGTTCATCGAGCGCTACCTCAGCCGCTACGCCGGTATCAGGCGCTTTATGGACAGCGCGGTGGCTCAGGGCAAGCTGATGGGCTACGTGACCACGCTGTTCGGGCGCAGGCGCTACCTGAAGGAGCTTTCAAGCCCCAACTACAACATCCGCTCCTTCGGCGAGCGTGCCGCGATGAACAGCCCCATTCAGGGCACCGCCGCCGACATCATCAAGCTGGCGATGGTCGAAGCCCACCGGGCGCTCACCCGGGAGGGGCTCAAGGCCCGGCTGATCCTTCAGGTGCACGACGAACTGATCGTCGAAAGCCCGCCGGAGGAGATCGACCGCGCCAGCGAACTCCTTCGCAGCGCCATGGAGGGCGTGGCCAGCCTTCGCGTGCCGCTCAAGGTGGATCTTTGCGTCGGGAGGGATTGGAATGCGTGCAAGTAACCCCACAGTCATCGGCCTGACGGGCGGCATCGCGACGGGGAAGACCACGATCCTCGCCGCCTTGGGTGAGCTTGGCGCGTCTGTTTTGAGCGCCGACGACGCATCCCACCGTTTGACCGCAACGGGCGGCGAGGCGCTCCCTGCCATCCGCGAGGCCTTTGGTGACGGCTTCTTCCTGCCGGACGGCACCCTCGACCGTCGGGCGCTGGCCGAAGCCGTGTTTTCCGACGAGGGCGTCAAGCGGGCGCTGGAGGCCATCATCCACCCGGCGGTGCAGCGGGAAATGCTCGCCGGCATCGAAAAGGCCGCGCAGGATGGCGCGAGCGTGGTGGTGATGGAGGTGCCGCTCCTCTACGAAACCGGCATGGACGCGCTGTGCGACGCGGTATGGGTGGCCGCACTCGACGGCGAGAGCCAGGTGCTCCGCCTCATGAACCGCGACCGGCTGACCCGCGAACAGGCGCTGGCCCGGATCGCGAGCCAGATGCCGCTCCTTGAAAAAATCGACCGCGCCGACGTGGTCATCCGAACCGACAAGCCTCCGCAGGAAGTGCAAAAAGAGGTCGCGCACCTGTACCGCGACCTAATCAAGAGGATGAACAAATGAGAAATTCGCTGGCGTACGCGCCGCGAAAGCGGCGGCGACGCGCGCCGAAAGGGCGGCTGATGCTGCCGCTGATCGCGCTGATCCTGCTTCTTTCGGTGGCCTATTACGCGTTCTTCTTCCCCAAAAACGTCCGAGAGATCGCCTACCCCCTTGCCTACCGGGACGAAATTGAAAAGTACGCCGCTGAATATGACCTGGACCCCGCCCGCGTGGCGGCGGTCATCTACTGCGAATCCTCGTTCAGGCCGGAGGCTGTCAGCTACGCCGGCGCGCGGGGGCTGATGCAGATCATGCCGGAGACCGGCTCGTGGATCGCTGAAAAGCTAAGCGAGGCGAGCAGCTACAAGGACAGTTATCTCTTTGAGCCGGATCTCAACATCCGCTACGGCTGCTGGTTTTTGAACTACCTGGATGCGCGCTTTGGCGGCGACCTGACCAAGGCCACCGCCGCCTATCACGCAGGCGGAACCCGCGTGGACGAATGGCTGACCGACAAACAGTACTCCGAGGACGGCGTAACGCTGGCCTACATTCCCTTTGATTCCACCCGGGAGTACGTCTCCCGCGTCAAATCCGCCTACGAGCATTATAAGGAGACTTTTGCGTCATGACCTCAAGGCTTGCCCGGCTGATGGCGGTTCTCCTGACCATCGCGCTTCTCACCGGCTGCTCGGGCGGCAACCGGACCATCACCATCCTGGACAACGCCACCCAGCCGCCCTCGTACAGTCAGGCGACGGTGGACAATTATTCCGGCGCGGGGGAATACGTCCCCGATGACGCGGCGCCCGCCCCCGGCGAGGTGATGCCGGCGCCCGCCACCGACGAGGAAAAGAAAAACGCCGCCGAAGGCGTGGACGAACCCAGCGCACCGGCCGTCTCCGACATGTACGGCTCGGCCGACCTTACGCTCGGCCTCGTCGTCAGCGCGGACGCCGAAGTCAACCCCCTTCGGTGCAAATACCGGGACATTATGAGCGTCAACGCGCTGGTGTACGAATCCCTCGTGGAGCTGGACGAGAACCGTCAGCCCGCGCCGCTCCTCGCGGACAGGTGGGCGGTCAGCGGCAACACTTGGACGTTCACGCTGCGCGGCAACGTCCAGTTTCACAACGGTGACCGCCTCACCGCCCGGGACGTGGTGGACAGCTACAACGAAATCATGAAAAACCCGGCTACCTACTGGCATCCGCTGCTCTCCCAGGCGGTTTCGTCGATGAGCGTAGGGGACGAATCCACGGTGGTGGTCAAGGCCTCCAACTCGATCGGCTATATGCTGCTCTACGCGATGACCTTCCCCGTCGTGTCCAGCAACTCCATTTCCAGGCCTTACCCCTTCGGCACCGGGCCTTATTGGTACATCGGTTATTCCACCGGCTACGCGCTGCGGGTCGAGCAGAACCCGTTGTGGTGGAAGCGCCCAAACACCCAGATTCATTCGGTGGTGGGCATGTTCTGCGCCACCAACCGAATCGCGATGAACCTGATGGAAACCGGCGAAATCGACGCGCTGGCCAGCGAATACCCCACGATCTCACTCAGCCGGCAGCTCAGCGACCGGCAGTCGGCGGATTACTCCACCAACACCTATGAGTGCATCGTGCCCAATCTGCGCAGCGGCATCGTAGGCAGCCTGGCCGTGCGGCAGGCGCTGATGTACGCGATCGACCGCACCACGCTGGCCAACACGGTCTACGCGGGCCTTGTGCAGGAGAGCGAGGTGCCGGTCATCCCCGGCTCCTGGATCTACAATGCCCAGGCCACCCGATACAACTACAGCCCGGAGCGCGCGCTGAAGCTTTTGATGGACGACGGCTGGACGGACGTGGACGGCGATAACCTTTTGGAGAAGGAGGTCGACGGCAGCCTGGTAGACCTGAAGCTCAGCCTGATCACCTACGACCGCGGCACCACCAACACCCGTTCGGAGGCGGTGGAGCTCTTGGCGTCGCAGCTTCGGCTGGTCGGCTTCGAGGTGGAAACCGCCGTGCTCTCCGATCGCGATGTATACGACCGCCTGAACAACGGAAGTTTTCATCTGGCGCTGGTCGCCTTCGAGCTCAGCGACATCCCGAACCTCAACTTCCTTCTGGGCCGGAGCGGCACTTCCAACTACCAGCGTTACACCACCGACGAAATGGAGTCGCTCCTGCGCGCGGCCTGGTCCGCAGCCATTGAGGAGGACCTCAAGTCCACCATGTACAGCCTGCAGCTCCGGCTGGTCGAAGACCTGCCCATTCTGGGGCTCTTCTTCCGCACCGGCCTCACCGTATCCAAAGTTCCGCTGGGGCGGCTTGATGCGCCGCGCCGCGGCGACGCGCTGCGGGGTCTCGCCACCTCGTCCAGTACCAACTGACAACCGGAGGGATAAGCAGTGAAAGAAATCGGCGTCGGCATCATCGGCTGGGGATTCATGGGGCGCACCCATGCCCACGCGCTCAGGGAAATGCCGCTGTTCTATCCGGGGGCAGGCTTTCGGCCCGTGATCCGCTCG